>JAGLLG010000004.1 GCA_023140635.1 Candidatus Pacearchaeota archaeon
ATGGTTTTCTGTTCTTACGGAAATTCGATTTAGTTCTTTGTCCTCTTACAGGTAATCCTGCTCCGTGCCTAATGCCTTTGTAAGATTTTATTTTTCTTAACCTCTTAATATCAAACTCTCTTCTCAATTTTAAGTCTATACTACTAAGATGTTTATCCTCACCATCCTCGAAATCTTTTTGTCGATTTTTCAAAAACCCTGGAATTGAAGGATTTTTAACAAACTCTTCGATCTTGACTATATCTTTATCAGAAATATCCTGAATTTTAAGACTTTTATCAATTTTCAAAACTTTGCAAACTGCATTAGCAAATGTCCAAGAGATCCCTTGAATCCTCGTAAGTTCTATAAACAACTCTTTATCTCCTCGAACATCCTTACCTAAAATTCTAATTAAGATTTTATCCTCTTGCTCTTTTGCTGCGTATTTTTTTTCGTTTGCCATTATGATATAAATAGATTATGTCTTTGTATTTCCGTCAGTTCCTTCATAATTCTTTTCTCAACAAGGCTCTTTGGAGAAGGTAGATTCTGAACTCTCTCTTTAATATCTTCGAAGGAATCAAAAGTTTTTTCCTCTCGAGCCTTAAGAATCGCTAAAGTATGCTTTTTCCCAAGACCTGGAAGTAATTCAAATTGATGGAGTCTTGTATTCATAGCTTGTGCTTCATTAAAGAATTTTACAAATTTCTCTTCATTCTTTTCAACAAAGTTATCAATGAATTCCTCTAGCTGAATTTTAGCAGTTTCCGTTAAATTCTCTCTAGGACATCTTCCAAGAATGTATTGAACTTTCTCTCTTTTATCGTCTCCGATATAAACTTCCTCGCCAATTTCAAATTTTATTTCCCGTCTAGGAACTAATTGTAAAAGCGTGAATCCATTTGTCCCGATAGCTTGTGCCAAGGGCATCATTTTTTTCTCTAAAGGATAACCATAAGGTAGGAAATCTAATATAATTGCATTTTCTTCTTTAGTCATTTTTAATACCCCAAAAATCTAGATTATGCTAATCTTACATTAGCCATAATTAATATTTTTTACTAACCTCAATAATTTTATTTACTTCTTCCTCATCTAAGGAGACATCAACAATAATTTTATTTAATTCAGAAGCATCTGTAGGCATGAAGTCGATAATCTTTACAATATGAACCTCTTTCAATTTAATCAAATTAAGATCTTCAAGTTCTTTCTTCATTTCCCTTGCTTTTTCAACAGACATTTTATTAAAATTTTTAATGAATTTTTTAATCGCGGTACCCTTTTCCGAATCGCCAGCTAACGCAACAACTTCAGCCATTGTGATTGGAGTTTCTTCTTTAATTGTCATTTAACACCCTCAAATGAATCGGATGAATTATAAATGTCTTCATCTTGTTCCCTGTTTTAATTTGAACTAATTTAAATTTTCCCCGACTTCCGATAACTTTCCCATTAAGACCTTTCAGTCGCTTTGGGAACATTGCTTTAGCACCTACATCGGTTACAACTGCAACATTCGTACCTTCGCTGATTTCCTTGAAGTATTGACTGAGTCTTAACTTTCCTTTTTCTCTAATTCGTTTTCTTTGACGTGCCATAATATAATCAGACAGAACTAACGCGCTGTCGCCAACTCGGACAATTACTATCCTACCAACTCAACAAAAATTCCCTTTATAAAGTTTTCCGCCTTCCGAGGGGATATTACTCTATAAATTTTTTACTATCTAAGAAAACTTTCCACTTCTCCAATCGATGATTGTTCTACGAAACACTCTCTTTCAAAAGGTTCACCAGGATTTTCTTTCGGGGGCTCGACAACTAAAACGTCAGAGTTTTCAAAGTCTCTCTGGTTAACGGATTCTATTACAGGTTCCGCAACTTCTACGATGTTTTCTTTGGGTCTAATCTCGTCGCTAACTCTTCCCAACTCTAAATTTCCTTTATCTCTTTCACTCTCCATCCCTGCAACAATTGCCTTCGCCATCTTCTCACCCCAAACCTGATACATACAACGTTGACACATATCCACGACGGAATCTCCACCTACAATCTCAGAACAATAAATACATTTTTTCACCATCTTCTAATTTCCTATCAATTTCTCTTTTTAAATATTTAGGATGTTGTTCACAAACTTTTAAAAACATAAGGCTCTAGAGGTTTATATGAAAAAAGGTGTGATTGTGTTGCTATTAGTCTTCTCTTTAGTGTTTGTAAGTGCGGATGCATGCGATTTGAGTGTCAGTCTTTTGAACCAAGATCCGTATCCTGCAGTCCCTGGAGATTATGTAAAACTAGTATTTCAGATTGATGGGCTCGATAGCCCTGATTGTAGCGATGTAACATTTCATTTACTTCAGGATTATCCAATAGAACTTGATCCTGGAGAAGATGGTGTCAGGAGATTTAGTAAGATAGATTATGTTAAAGATTATGAATCAAATCTCTTAATTCCTTATGAAGTTCGAATCGATGAAAATGCGCTAGACGGAGCAAATCCTATTGAAGCAACAATTGAAAACAAAGGAGACGCTCCATTATCTCAGACATTTATTATAGAAATCGAGGATGTTCGAGCTGATTTTGAGGTTTATATAAAAAATTATAATTATCAAACACATGAGTTAGAACTAGAAATTTTAAACATTGTAGAATCTGATGTAGAGGCGCTAACTGTTGAAATTCCAAAACAGGGAGGGATAAATGTAAAAGGTTCCAATAGGATCGTCGTGGGTGATCTCGATTCGAATGAGTACACCTCTGCAGATTTCGAGGCAACTTTATCTGACGGATCAATTAGTGTAAATCTAATTTATTCAGATACTATTAATGTCAGGAGAACTACTACTAAAACAATAATCTTTGATTCTTCATACTTTACGGAGAGGGTAACGGACAAAAAACCTACTTCAATCTGGACATATTTATTTTGGGGAGCTGCAATAATTTTTGTAATTGTATTTTTCCATAAGAAGAGAGCTAAGAAGAAAGTTTAATTCTTAATTTCCAATATTTATTCGTAACGTAATGCATCTACAGCATTAATTTTGCTAGCTCTCCATGCAGGTATCATTCCAGAAATTGCACCTGTAAAAGTCGCAAATAAAATTAATCCAACAAACAAATGCCAAGAATAATGAGGACTTAAAAAACCATATCCCAAATCATCTAAAATACCTGCAGCCAAATTAGTTATTCCCCAACCTACCAAGACTCCGATCGTTCCAGCCACAAAACCAAGGAAGCCAGATTCAAATAAAAATATCTTAAAAATTTCAGAATTTCTCGCACCAATAGATTTCAAGACTCCAATTTCCTTAAACCTCTCAAGTACAGAAGTGATCATTGTATTGGCTGTATTAACTGCGGATACGATAACAGAGATTAATGCAATCAAAATAATAAACCCTATGAGGATATCTAAAACAATAGTAAAAGACTCTAATAAATCAGCATAGGACTGAACAGTAAAATCTTCTTTTCCCTCATCTAAATTTCTCTCCTGCCTCAAACTTTTCTCAACTCGCTCTCCAACCTCGTCAATCTTATCCTTCTCGGCACGTGCAATAATCCAACCATAAGAAAGGTCATCATCAGGATAAAGCTCCGGAATAAAATCATTTGTCACATAGATATTTGAATCGTCTTGAGGATTCCCTACCGATTCATAAAATCCAACAATCCGAAGATCCTGTCCCTGAATCTCAATCTTACTATTAATCGAATAAGCCTTGGGGAAAATCCTATTCTTAACCATATAATTATATCCAAGTGTAACTTTTCCGGAATCGCCTGAACGAAGCTCCCTCCCTTCAATTATTTCGATATCCGAAAGCTCCATAACCATCGGTAAATTTGGATCATAACTTATAACAAATACATACTTCTTAGAATCGTCTTGCACAATCTCTCCTGATTTAATATACGACCCTGTCGCATCATAAATTCCTGGAGTATTTTTAACTGCTTGTAGATCATCATCAAGGAGTTTGAAAGTCGTATCTAAACCTGCACCTGAACCTTTTGGTTGAATCATCAATTTGTCTGCAGAAGACGAAGAAGTGAATTCATCAATATAATCATAAAGTCCCCAACCATAACTAATAAAAATAAAAATCGTTGCTATTCCCACAAAAATCGACAAGACAGTAAGAATACTTCGGGCCTTACTTTTCTTAATATTATTCAACGAATATTTGATACTCTCCTTACTAATTACCATTATCCTCTCAATGCCTCCACAGGATTTTGTTTAGCTGCATTCATAGCGGGAACAATCCCTGCAATTGCCCCTATGACAAAACTACCTGCTAAAGTTCCACCAATCAATATAGGATCAATCACTGGAAAAAGCTCAGCTCCAATAAAACTATTAATTCCGATAGTTCCTCCAATACTCACCAACGTCCCAAAAACAACACCCACCAAACCTCCAATAAATCCAAGCATTCCTGATTCAAAAAAGAACTGCATGAAAACCTGCCAATTCGTTCCACCAATCGCTTTCATTATCCCAATCTCCTTCCTCCTCTCTAACACTGAAGTCGTCATGGTATTAACAATTCCTAGCGCTCCTACCAAAATAGAAATCGAGGCAATAATCACAATAAACGCTTGAACCCCTCCCAAAACACTATCCACAGTTTCCATCATAGCATCGGGAGTAGAAACCTCAAAATCTTCTTCCCCGATATCAACATCCCTCCTCTTTCTCAGTAGCTTCTCGATATCTTGCTTAGTACGGTCCATTAAATCCTCACTCTTAGCCTTTACTGCAATTAAATCCACATCATCTCCATAATCCATCAAATCCCTCAAGGAATCCTCATTCATAAAAATCATATTATCTAAAAGAAAACTTCCTTCTTTCTCTAAAATTCCAACAACCTTAAACCTCTCATCCTGGAGAAGCACAGTTTTCCCCGGAACAATTCCTTCCCCAAACCCATTATCACTTCCATAAAAATTATAACCTAGTACAATATTATTCCCATCACCATCCTTAAGCAGCCTCCCAGTTTTAACCTCAATATCCAGAGCCTCATAAGCGAATTTTCTTCCTTCCCCATCCGGAACGGAAAGAGCAGATCCAAACCCTACAATATCATTATATTCTAACTTCCCCGAACTAATAATCCGAGAGATAGCTATCTCGACATTCGACAATGAATTAATCGCATCAACATCGTCAGTCGTCAACTTATTAACCGCTCCACTTCCTGGAGGACCATAGGCATTAAGCCCCCCTGCTTGAACAGTAAGGACCTGTGTCGAACTAATTCCAAATTGTGCACCAACCGCTGCCTGTAGCCCGGTTCCTAATCCAATCAGAGAAACAACTGCCGTCACACCAATAAAAATTCCCAGCAAAGTCAACCACGATCGAATTCCTCGGTGTTTCAGATTCTTCAAAGCTAGAATCAAGTAATCAAACCCCATCACCTCCCCCCGTTAGACTTTACTTCCTTCTTTTTCTTTTTCGTAACATCTGCGAACCTCTTCCCAACTCTCTTCGTCACTTTCTCTAATCCTCCATCTCTTAACCAATAAATAACATCGGCATAATCTTTAGCTAAATCAGGATCATGAGTAACCATGATAACAGTCTTTCCTTCTTTGTTAAGTTTATCCAAAAAGTCCATAACAATGGTACCGGTCTTAGTATCCAGATTCCCTGTTGGCTCGTCCGCCAAAATTACCTCGGGGTCATTTGCTAAACTTCTAGCAATCGCAACTCTCTGCATTTGCCCTCCAGAAATTTCTCCAGGATAATGATCCATTCTATCATATAACTCAACCAATTTCAAAAGTTCTTCAGCTTTGTCTTCCCGCTCCCCAATACTAGTTCCCTGAAACATCATCGGCAACATCACATTTTCCTTTACAGTCAGATTAGGAATCAGATTAAACGACTGAAAAATAAAACCGATTTTCTTTCCTCTAACCTGGGCCAAATCAGACTCACTCAACTCAGAAATATCTCTTCCATCCAAATGAATAGAACCATGAGTGGGCATATCCAAACTCCCCACAAGATTCATCGCCGTAGATTTTCCAGAACCACTTGGACCCATAATTGCAACAAACTCCCCCTCAAAAACTTTAAGTTCTAGATGATTAAGAGCCTTAACGATAGAGTCCCCCATAGGATAATGCTTTGAAACATTCCTCAATCTAATAACCTCTTTTTCCACACCCTCCATAAAAAGAAGATGAAATCTATCTATATAAATTCACCGAATAATAAACTTTAAATAGCCAAATTTCGCTAGTTCAATATGATAATTCCGATTCGTTGCTTCTCTTGCGGGAAGCCAATTGCACATTTGTATGGAAAGTATAAACAGTTAGTCGAAGAAGGCAAATCTCAAAAGGATGCTCTCGACGAACTTGGTTTAAAGAGATATTGTTGCCGAGCACAAATTTTGGGACAGACTGATACACTTGAGTTAATTAATAAGTTTAAGAAATTCTAAGATTTAAATTTACTGATAATCTTCCAAGCAACTACTCCAAAGACAACTAAGATTCCTAATAGCGAGAAGAAAACGACAGACTTATTCTCTAAATTCGTTACAATGCCTTGGGTTACTAGAATTGCTCCTGTTGCAAGGCCTGTTATTTGAAACATATTCTCTACTGAAAATAATCCCACCAATAATAAAATAAATCCCAGACCTGCAAAAAGATAATATCTTAATTGATTATTCTCTCCAGAAACAGTTTCATACTCCTCCCTACATTCAGTGTAATCTAATTCGCATCGCGAATATCCGGTCTTTACCATCATTTCTTCCTCACGCACTATTTCCTCTCCGACCCAAGTTCCATTTATTTCTTCACATTTCTCCTGTGTCAAGGGTGCGGGTTTACTAAAACAGTAATCATCATATTCTGGACGTTCAAGAATTATTGAAGCTCCAACATTCACCAACGAAACGAGGATTATTGTTAGGATTATACTTACTATAATTGTTAACGCGAGTCTATTAGTCATGGGTGAATAAGGTTTTTACAATTTATAAAGTTTTAGAAAATAGACAGCTCCGTACGTTCCCATCAAAGACAGTACAGGTACGAACGTAATAAGCTTAACTTCTGAGTTCGGAAAGGGATCAGGTGTAACCAAATTACTATGGCCGTCTAGTTTGTTTGGGAGGTTTGGGTTTATAAGGTTAACTATGGATTAAATTATGTGCGACCTACTGACATATGTCGTACCCTAAAATAATAAACCAAAATCATTAAAAATTTCGTCAGGCGTCTTCTTTTCTAAGCTCGTATGCGGTCTGAAATGATTATATCGCATTCTCCAAAGTTCAGAATCCCCATTACAAAATTTAAATTCTCTTTTGAAAGTTTGGAATAATCTCTCAACTTTTCCCTGAGTTGTTGGAGAATGAATTGCTCC
>JAGLLG010000040.1 GCA_023140635.1 Candidatus Pacearchaeota archaeon
TTACTTGGGGTAAGGGGTTGCAATATGGCCTTGAATAACAGATCAATTGAAAAGTCAGCATATCATCTAGAATCTCGTGCCACTGGTTTAAATGGACATATAGAATACACTAGATATTCTGATGGTTCTCAAGATGTTAAAAAATATCCTGGATTAGGTCATAGATTGTTTGACTCTGAACTTCATCAAGATTTAAATGGTAATGGCTTGGTTGATAGAATAAGAAAAAATGGTGCTGAGTGGAAGATGAATAGACTTAGCGAATTATTGGCTAGAGAAGATGATTATCAATCAAACAAAGATAGATTTGATGAAGCAGATAAGCAATTACAGGGTTTAATGGAAAAGTATCCTACAAAAAAATAAAGACGCCAACTTTTTTGTTAATCCTCTTTTGTTTTAATTTAGCTAAGGTTTCTTCTTCCCCAAATCCAACCTAATACAAACATCCTTCAACTGCCTATCCGAAACCGAACTCGGCGCGTCGACCATCAAATCTTTCGCTTCCTTATTCTTCGGAAATGGAATCACCTCTCTTATCGACTCCGCACCAGTCAGAATCTGAATTAATCTATCTAATCCGATTGCAATACCACCATGAGGAGGAGCACCGAATTTCAATGCGTCCAATAAAAACCCAAATTTTTCTTTTTGCTCTTTATCTGAAATTTTCAATAAATCAAACACCTTCTTCTGAATATCAGATTTATGAATCCTAATACTCCCACTTAATATCTCTATACCATTCAACACCAAATCAAATGATTGAGCGATAGTTTTCTCAGGATTCTTTTCCAAATCATCAATATTTTTAGGCATACAAAAAGGATGGTGGCATGCAATATACCGATCTTCATCCTTCGAATATTCTAACAACGGGAAATCAGTAATCCATGTGAAAGCAAAATCTTCTTTTGTTTCTTCTCTTAAATCTGGTTTATCGGACTTGTATTTTTTAATCGATTCCTCATAAGACATTTTCCTAAAAGGAGTTTTCAAATTTTTATTGAATACTTTTTTAAAAACATTTTTCAGAACACCCTCGACAACTCTGAAAATATCCTCCTGACTAACAAAAGACATCTCGACATCCAACTGCGTAAATTCCGGTTGTCTATCCGAACGAAGATCCTCGTCCCGCATACACCTCGCAATCTGAAAATATCTCTCAAATCCTGCTACCATCAAAAGTTGCTTAAACAATTGCGGAGACTGCGGAAGTGCAAAAAACTTTCCCGGTTGCGTCCTCGACGGAACCACATAATCCCTCGCTCCTTCCGGCGTCGACTTCGCAAGCATCGGAGTCTCGAACTCATTAAACCCTTCCTTATACAACGTGTCCCGAATCACCCTCACAACCTTGCTCCTCAAAATCAAATTCTTCTGCATCTCAGGCCGTCTCAAATCCAAATACCGATACTTCAACCTAACATCCTCACCAACCTCGTCGTTATCAATATCAAAAGGCAACGCAGAACACTTATTATAAATCTCAAGCCCCTGAATTTTCACCTCGACATTCCCTGCAGACGAATCCTTATTCTCCGTCCCCGACGGTCTCGAACTAACCTTTCCCACAATCCTAACGCAAGACTCCTTCGTCAACGATTTTGCTGTTTCAAAATTTTCCGCATCTTTCGCCGTAACAATAGTCTGCACCGTCCCCGTCACATCCCGAATTTCCAAAAATATAAGTTTCCCGTGCTCCCTAATCGTATCAACCCACCCAGATATTTCGACTTCCTTCCCTTCGAGAGAAGAGAGCCCATTAATCATTGTTCGTTCCATACCTAAATATAATATCAAGGGTTTTTAAAATTGTGGTTAAGTTTTTATAGTGTCTTCATCTTAGTCCAATTATGAACGAAGAAAACAAAAGACTTTTAGTCGCCGGAATCGCGGGAGCGTCAGGAGGCGCCTTGGGTGCCGTTTGCGGTTCGAGTAGTTTATTCGTCGTCACCTGTGTTTCTGCCGTCGCTGCGGTTCTGATTGCTTGGGGAATTAATGGGATGTTGAACTAAACTTAAGCAGAGTTGGAAGATACAAATTTTTCCAGCCGATCTTTAGTCTCTCTTTTTACTCTTTCTAAAACCGAAGAAGGTAATTTTTCAGGTTTTCTTTGATATGAAAAATCCGTATTTAAAATATTCACCCTATCTAAATCAGGATGAGGACCATATTCTTTCACTAATTGTCCTAAAACAGAATCCCAAACTTTTTCTCTCATCTTATTAAAAAAGTCACCTTTCTGATATAAAATATAAGAATCGATAAGGAAACCGTTTCTTGGAGGTCCTCCCCAAAATTTTCCCTCTGCGAGTGCTGGCTTCTCGTATAAGAAACCATCTCCACAAGGAGTTACATTTCTTTTAAAAATAATTTCTTGTCCATCAAAACCATGTTGGGTTTGTGTTTCTGAAGGTTTAGTTGGAATGTAACCTTTGATTCTTTCCTTAAGAGTGCAGAATCTTTCGTATCCTTTCGTCTCGTAGATAAAAGAATTTACTTCTACAGAATTTACTTCTTTAGTAACCCAGAACAAATTTATCGTTCCCTCTTCAAACATTCTTAAAACATTTTGGGGGACATGACCTGAAAAATAAGGCGTTGATTCTAAATCTCTTGCTCTGTTCTTATCACAAACAACCACCATATCTATATCTGATTTTTCGGTTACAGAAAAATTTTGCCCGAAACCCATTGAACCCCCAAGAAGAACCCCTCGAATAATACCTTCTAATTGCGAAGAAACGTCCTTTGCAATTTCAAGCCGTTTTTTTGTTTCTTCGATAGTGCCCATATAAAAAAAGGCTAATTCGATTTTAAATAATTATCTAAAACGCACTTGCGATAAACCTTTTTTTGCCGCGGTTCTGATTGTTTTGGGAATTAATGGGATGTTTAATTGAAAGCATCTTAACATTTACGGTTTGCAAAGCGATAATCTATTATTGATTCTACCGATTGTATAATTGATTCTGGCTCGGGGCTTATCTTAACATTTACGAACTTTTTGCAGTTTCTCCCAGTGCTTTTAAAAAGTTCTCCTTCTTTTATTCCAAGTACAGATTTATAAAATTCGATGTCTTTCTTACCATAAAGCCAACCTTCTACTAGTCCTTCAGGGGTTTTAGACCCATAACAACGTCTATTAAAAATAACACTTGAAGTTTTTCCATTCGCTTCAATAGAGAAGTCTTCATCTCCAATCTTAGAATTAAGTAGTTTTTCTAGCAAGGCTCCTTTAGGAATTAAAGGTAACTCATCCCCCCAAGTTATTTCATGAGCCTTAAAATCTTCATATCTATGAACATTGTCTTCTTCATCATACCAAGGAAGAGTTAGAACCTTACTATAATTCACGCAAATTCCATCTTTTTTATATATTCTATTTAAATAAGCACGGGAATCCTCTGAATTATCATTTTTTAAACTGCATGATTTCATCTCTAAATTAAACTTCTTCTCAAGCATTAAACCATCTAGTACTCTCAAGAGCTGAGGGAATGGAAAAGGTATTTCAGCAAACCCATATTCTTTTGGCAGTACTAATAATTCTTCTGTCATTTTATTTAGAGATCTGTAAAGATTTATAAACCTTTCTATTTGTTACTACTTCTTAGATACTCTAAATCAATTTTGGATTTTACATCTAGAGTTTTTAAGCAACTTTTCTTCTACATAACTTCCTTCAAAACATCCATAACTTCCTTCCCCAAAACCTTACCCTTAAACTTTCCCATAACCAATCCCATATACGCTCCCTGCGACAGCCCCGGATTCTCCTTAACAAATTTCTCAACCTCTTCCCTCAAGTCAACATCCGATTTCTCCATCGCCTCGTCGAGACTTTCCCCCCGAACAATCTTCTGCATCACCGTCCTAACATCGTTCTTCGAAATCTTCCCCCCGACCTCTTCCAAAATCGCCTCCAACACATGAGCATCCAAAATCCCATTAACCTCTTCCAACGGCTTCCCTTCTTTCCTCGCAATCTCCTTCTGAAACAGCGTCAACGATTTCGCTATCAACTCCGGACTTTCGATCACCTTACTCAACGTCTTAAAATCCTCAACCTTCCCCTGTTTCAAAACCAGTTTCACCAACTCATCATTCAATCCAAATTCACTAAGATAAGATTTATGCTCAGACACAAGTTTCGGCAAATTCTTTTTTACCTCATTAATTAACTCTCGAGAAATTTTCAAAAGCGGGACATCTGTCTCGGGATACATCCTAGCTGCCCCCGGCATCGGTCGTTGAAATTTCGAACTCCCGTCGGGAAGCGCACCACGAACCTCGTTTTTGCATTCATTATTTTCAAGACACTTTTTCTGTCGTGAAATCTCCGTATCGATTGTCTTAATCATCATTTTTGGATCTTGAAAACCCTTGATTTCAACTCGCTTACTTCCTTTGATAGAGATATTAACGTCCTGACGAATTGTTCCAAGTCCTCGTTTTACATTACACGCTCTTAATATCTCTCCAATTTTCAAGGCAACTTCTTTTCCTTGTTTCGGGGAATAAATCTCAGGTTTCGTCGTGATTTCTACAAGCGGGATTCCCAATCTATCTAATTTAAACGTTTTAGTTTTCTCATCCTCCGAAACCTTCCTCGCCGAATCCTCTTCTAGCGCAATAGTTTCAATCCCCACTTTCCCTTCAGGAGTTTCAACATAACCATCATGGGCAACTAAGACAGTTCTTTGGAATCCAGATGTATTTGTCCCATCGACGACAGTTTTTCTCATTACCTGAGTTATTGGAAATATTTTACACTTAAATAATTCTGCAAGTTGTAGTACGATTTTCAACGCATCAATATTAATGTTTCTCGGAGGCGATTCGTCAAGTTCAACTAAACAGTTAGTGTCATAAACTTGGTAGATGAAAGTTTTATTTTTCATTTTTTCATGTGCAGCCGCAACGTCAATTTCTCCAGTTTCACCAACTACAGGATTCAAGATTCTCTCGACGGTATATCTAGGTTTATCATTCCTCAAAACAGAAGGGCAATTACAAAAAAGTTTCCTTGTATCAAGTTGCTGGTGGATCTCTAAACCTATCTTAAGCCCGATTTTTTTATAATCGTGTTCCATAAATATACCCAAGACAATAGCTTTAAATAATCTTTCCCCCCAAGATTAACAAGGAGGTTATATGGTGAAAAAGAAATCTATTGAGAAAGTTAAATCAGTACATAATGCTCCTGAAGGTGTCAAAATTCTAGCAGTCCTTTATTTTGTTGGTGCTCTTATCTCTTTTGTTGCGGGAGGGTTTTTGTTTAGCTTTTCGGATAATGTTTCTCAGAATGCCGCCCTTTTTGTTCAACAAGGGGTAGAAATTCCGAGTCCAATTACATTAATCCTATTCGGAATTGCTTTGTTAGGTTTTGCAGTTCTAGAGTATTCTATCGCTAAAGATATTCTTAAACTGAAAAACTGGGCAAGAAATGCTATCGTCGTCTTTTCTGTTTTCGGAATTGTTACAGCTATATCAAATTTAACAGACAAATTTTTTGCTAGCGGAGTATTCTCGTTGCTAGTGAATGGATTTATTATTTGGTATCTAATGTTTAAGATAGAGACAAGAAAAGCATTCGAATAATTTTAATTCTTTTATTTTTTATCTAACTCGTTGGGGATATTCTCCAACATCTTTTCTTTAGGATTCCAGTTTTTAT
>JAGLLG010000041.1 GCA_023140635.1 Candidatus Pacearchaeota archaeon
ATGTTCAATAAAATCCAATATTTTTTCGAATAAAATATTATTAAATTCTTTTCTTTCCTCTGTCTTCATCCCAACACCCACCCCATCTTTTCTTGAATCTCTTTTTTGACAAGTTCCCGCAACTTCGCATTCACACTCTTCCCCTCACTCTCACAAACCTTCATAAAACTAACAAACTCAGGACGATACAGCCTCGTAGAAACTATCTTTCTCTCCTCCCCCCTCAAATCATCTTTTTTCCCCATATTGAAATCAATTCCCCAAACTATTTAAACTTTTATATAAAATATGTATACACATAAACTGTCAAAGATAAACACTTAAACACTTAAACCGTTAACTTTTTATATGAGATTATACATGTATATTCGTAGGTGGACTGAATCCTAGAAAAGTCTTGTGTATTCAAGATATCCAGCGTGTATGCGTGTAATTGGTTAGGAAAATTCACCACCCTCCTACACCTTTTATTTCATTAATTTTCAATTCAATTTTTTTATAATTAATATTACAAACATTCAAAACTATCCCCTTTTGCCGTCTTCTTAATGGTTTCAATGCCTTCCTCCTGTAAACATTGGCGATGTTGTCTGCATACGATCGAACCTTAGAATCTCCCAACATATCCCTCAAATCTCCAATACATGCAATATCTTTACTTCCATAAGAGGCATTATCCCCCAATAACAAATCCAAATATTTCTTCACAGATACAAAATCCTCATCATTACAAATAACCAAATTATCAAACAATTCAAGTTTATCCTTTATTAAATAATAAATACAAACCGCATAAAGTAATGGATAATTCTCTTGTATCCCGAAATTCTTATCTAGTTCTCGTTTTAATCTATTAGACAAAGCCATCCCCGAATGTTCCCTAGAAGAAACAATTTTGAACGCGATTCCAGTATCTCCTCTTTGCCCAAACCGCTTACTAGTATCTATATGTATTGTTTTCCCGTTAGTATAATCTGCGACCATCTTAAAAGAAATATAAAACCCCTTATATATTTAATTAATCTATTTCCACTTCAGCCCATTACACTTCTCAACAACTTTCTCCAATTGCTCCCGACTAAACAAATCAAGCGGTCTCTCATCCGCTAAAGGATGCTCTGCAAAACTCTTCAATTCAATATGCTTCGCCCGAACAAAAACCTCCTCAAGATTCCTCAAAAATTTCAACTGCTCAGAATTATAATGCTCATTCCTATCAATCACATGCTTATTAAACTCCCACTTAATCATCTCCTTTGGATCAGGTAAATCCTTAACATCGATAAGCGACCTCAAAAACAAAACAAAATCCTCCCTCTCCTGAATATTCTCAATAGTATAACGAGAATTCTTTTTCCGAAGCGTAGCCTCAATTTCCAAAAGCTCACCTGAAGTAACTCCTTCCCCGTTCTTAATTTTCAACATTAAAGGATTATTTACAAACTCTTCATATTCAGGATCTTCACCCAATTCTTTCCGAACCTCTTCAACTCCAATTATCACATCGGGCGCATTAACCTTCAACATTCCCTTCCTCTGTTTCTCATAAAAAATCATCAGAGGTGCAATCTCCCGAATTAAAAAATCAATATCCCCATATGTCAAATCTTCCCAATACTCATCTTTCTGTATCTCTATTAAGTCATCCCTTTTAGCTAAAACGGCCTCGAGATTCTTATCCCAAATAACCCCTGCCCGTTCAACAACAAATTTTTTAACCTTCTCAACTTTTTCTAAATCTCCTTCTTTGGTATAATCGAATAACTTAACACACTTACTAACAAAAGCATAAACCTTCGAGTTTTCACTCTTAGAATAAATAAGCAAAGGAGAAATTTCTGCCTTCAACTTATCAATATGTTTTGCCAAATCAAATTTAGTAGAAACAACTTTCTTAATCATCTCCTTCTTTTCAAGAACCAACGGAGAATCAACATCAATCTCCCTGATAGTTTCCCTAATTTGTTTCTCTATAATACCCCTCTCCCTATCATCAAGATCTTTCTCCAACAAATCCAGTCTCTCCTCGAAAACCTTTACTTTAATATCCTGACCACTAGACTTTTTCATATTCGGATCAAGATTATGATACTTAACATTAGAAAACTCTCCAAATTTAAAATCCATAATGTAAAAATCATTCTTCTTATTATCTGGAAGCCAATCTCGATGCTCACACGCATTAAGATTACGAGTTCCTCTTCCAAGCATCTGCCAAAAACGAATCTTTGACATTACTGGCTTCACAAAAACCAAATTCATAATTTCTGGAATATCAACTCCCGTATCCAAAACCCCAACAGACAAAGCAATCCTTGGAATATCTCTTTTCTCAAATCTCTTAACCTCGTCCATATAACGAGCCCTATTAGAAACAATAACTTTTACATCCTTAACCAAATTAGGATAAAGCCTCTGGAAAATCAACTCCAAAGATTCCGCATGCTTAACACTCGCACAAAAGAAAATTGTTTTACATGGCCTTCCTCCAGACATATAACACCGATCCATAAATTCTTGGATAATTAGTTCGTTAGTCTTTTCATCAGTAAAGAATTTTTCAAACTTAGAACCTGGAGTTTCAAAATTCTCAGGATCCTCTTCTTGCTTTTTCAAACGATCCTGAAGTTCCTTGCTCAATTTCCTTCCCTCAATACCAAGAGATAGAACCTTTGTCTCAATAACTTCAGCAACATAAGGTGCCAAAATGCCATCACGCACCGCTTGGTCATAATCATACCTGACTGTAGGCTTTCCTTCCCCACAATCAAACAAAGTAAATGTATTTGTATCTCTCATATCCTGAGTTAAGGGTGTAGCAGTCAAGCCAATTTTAAGTGCATCGAAATATTTCATTACAGAATTATTCTTATCATAAATAGAACGATGCGCCTCGTCAAAAACAATCAAATCAAAAGCACCAGCTCCAAATTTCTCATAAACTTTACCACGAGGTTTCTTGTCTGCCATTAGGGTCTGGATTGTTGAAACATAAATTCTCGCGGTATCAGAAAAACCTTCTTCATTTAATTCTACAACAGGATCATTAGAGAAAAATTTCTTGAAACCTTTTTCTTTTGCTTGATTTGACAAAGCAGTTCTATCAACAACAAACAAAATCTTCTGAACATAATCAGCTTTTCTCAGTCCATCAATAATTCCCATAGCAACACGAGTCTTACCGGTACCAGTAGCCATATTTATCAAAGCAGATCTTTTACCATCTTCAAAGTGCTCCAGAACTTGCTTCACAGCTTCAATACTTCTTTGCCGATCCACAATCTTAGAATTAATTTTGACCCTTGAGGGATTTTTTCTTTTACTCTGTAAACTTACTATTCTCTGTAGGTCTTTCTGAGAAAAGGGTAGCAAGACTTTTCTTCTTACATCTTCCTCATTCTCATTTGAGCTAATATAGTACCATTCCTTACCATTGGTCAAAAAAACCGGAACCTTAAATCCAACTTGTTTTTCAACATCTGCCCGATAAGTTCTCCCCTGAATCTCCCCATTCTTTATGTCAACAGAGGTCCTTTTTGCTTCAATAATCGCTAAAGGATTTCTTCTCTCATCCAATAATAAATAATCAATATATCGATTCTCTCCTTCTTCGGTTTCATCATTGATAAATTTGAACTCCTTAGTCTTAAAATTAGATTTTGTGGCATTTGGCTCTTCAATAATATATTCCTTTCTCCAACCAACACGATCAAAGAGAATCGGATCAATTAATTTCTTTCTTGTTTGGTATTCAGTATAACTTAGTTCTTCAACCATAGAATTCTAAGAATAATGGGAGATTTAAGCTTTTCTAAACCTGTCCACCCCACCTCGACAATATTTATAAATCCTAAGCACCTAACACCAGCAACGATAAACCAAATAAAATCACAAACAAAAAACTTGTCCCCTCACGATGCCA
This sequence comes from Candidatus Pacearchaeota archaeon, assembly GCA_023140635.1. Lineage (GTDB taxonomy): Archaea > Nanobdellota > Nanobdellia > Pacearchaeales > GW2011-AR1 > JAGVXH01. The sequence goes on from JAGLLG010000041.1 coordinate 3,923, forward strand.
ATGATAGATGGTCGGCGGCGGGAGAGTAGAGATTTGAACGGTTCAAATTGAGCATCTTTGCTCGAATTTTTCTGATTAAAATCATTTGAAAAATTTTAGAGTGAAGTGCGAACAGGCGGGAGCGTAGAATTTTTTTATTTATCATTAACAAGTACACCCAAATCTTTATAAAGATTTTTTCTGTTCTCAACACATGGAAGAAGAAACAGTAACTCCTACAGAAGACGCTGTTGAGACTGCCCCTGAGGCGGAATCAACGGAAACTTCAGTGGAAGACGCTGCTGACGAATCTGCTCCAGAAGCTGAAGAAACTGCTGAAGAAGCAGAAGCTCCAGTAGAGGATGCACCAGCAGAAGAAGCTGAATCCGAAGAAGAAACAGAAGAAGCTGCTCCAGCAGTAGAGACTGAATCTTCCGAAGAAGCGGCTTAAGTCTTTTTACCCTCACAGATCTATTAATTTAGATAGGTTGGGGCAGACTCACAAAAAATTTGTTTTTAATAAGTCGCCAGGCGAGAAATCGTCGGCGCTGTTTTTTATTCTAGAAAGATTAAACGTTTATTTCTGCTAATCCCAAACTCTCTTCAAGTTCCCGAATTTCATCATCATAAATCTTTAATGACATATGGATTTCCTTAAAGTGTGCTTCTTGTCGAAGGTAGATCTTTTCGCTATTTGACAAATGTAAGATTGGGACGAAAGAAGCCAACATCTCTTCTTTCGAAGGTGCAAGATGAGAAAATTTCATATGGCTGTTGTTTTGTCCAACATGACATTGGATAATGCTGAATATATTTTTCACCTTAACCTTTAATGGGATCTGAACTCCCTTTGGCAAGACCGTCAAGACAGACTTCTCTGCCTGTCGCCCTTTAATCTCCCTCTTAATTCGACGGTTCTCAGTATCAATCGCCTTATTCAAAGCAGCCATCAACTCCTTCAACGTTACTTTTCTATGCCTCGCCATCGGAGTCTTAGGAACCAGCGTAGGCAACTCTCCTTCATCAATTTCAATTCTTTCAAACTCATATTTCTTATTGTCTTTCCGACCATAAAGTACCTCATTAAGCTCTTGAATATAACTATTGATTAGAATTTCAGACTTAAGTCTTAAGAGTAATGAGCAAGCAAGCAAGACTTTCGACGAAACAAAAAAGTTGCCCTCTTCAAGCTGCTGGATTACCTCAATATAACGTTCTGCTAGAAGTTTAATATCAATGTCCCAAGGGTCGAGTTGTTCCGTTTTAATTAAATCATAGATTATCGTCTGCCAATTTAGATCTTCACCAGTAATCAGATCAAAAAATTGATTCTGATTTATTTTATCACCCCCATCCATACTTTGAAATTGAACTTCCGCTTAATAAATATTCCTTCCAATTAGATGTCACTAAACAATTACAACATACCGATAACTTTAAATAGTATTACTTATTAGTTATAATATCACCTCTTTTTCCCCAGGAGAGAGCGATAGGGCATCTTTTTGACCGCTTTATCGCATCTCCTAGGGTTATAATTTTCTTCAAAAATTATAACCTGATTCGAAGTTTCTGCGAAAATTCTCATCTCAATTTTTTCTAAAGAAAAAATGGCAGGGTTACTCCTGCGGAGGGCGTTACTCGTGTTATGTAATTTAAATCATGTAAGACCTAAGATAAACTATTGAAGTTTAAGGCAGTGAAGGATTATACTTTTTATAGCTGCCCCATTATTTGTAATACGAAACCAATAAGAATACACAGAAATCCAAACATATTCATATAATGACTAGGCGAAAAAGGACAATCAAATCGAGAATATTTTCTAAACAAAGGTTTACCCTTTCTGAAATCTAATGTCAACCATGTGTAACTATATCGTTTATACCATGGCACTATAAGGTTTTTTGAATAATGATGCCCAAACAAAGAAGCTATTAAAAGAAAGAAAACTCCTACAAGGTCTAGAATTAATCCATATACTATTATATTCATGTTTTACAATCTCTCACACAATCTTCTAGGTCATAAGAACAATACTCCGCTTCATAATCTAAAATATATTCAATAGTCCCAGAATATTCTGTCGATGAACCTAAACAATATGAAAGTTCCGAAGCACACTCATCGACACAATATTCATAATCATCATTATCAAAAAAATCAAGAATAAACAGAACAGCAATAATAATTAATGCCAACCCCCACCAACTCAACTTTCTCTTCTCTTTTTCTTTAGAATTTTGTTTTTTACTAGTCATAAAATAGCTACTCAAATCAACTATAAAAATCTAACTAAGACCTTTTCTCTTTGATTTCATCAAGTAAAACAAGATTTATGAAGTCAGAGTCACTTTCCTTAGAATGTAACAAAGAATGACAATTGGGACAAAGAAGAACACATTTTTCTATTTCTGCCCTGAGAGTATCTAAACTTTTATCTTTCTTTTTTGAAATTTCAAATTTCTTTTCACCTCTAATGTGATGAAAGTGTAATATTTCTGGATGGGCTTTATAGCCACAACTCACACAGTGTCTTTCTTTTTTGAAATTGTTTATCCATTCATTATTTCTTGCATACTTTTTTGCCTTCTTTAATCTCATTCTTTTTCTTAATCTTTTTCTTGCTTCTTCTGGGGTAAGCTTCACTTTTAATTTTGGATTAAAATGTTTTTCCCTATATCTTTTATCCCTAATCCTCTTTTTTATTTTATATTCTTCTGTCCTTTGAGAAGCTCTATTTTTTTCCAAATTTTGCACCATAATCAATAAAAATAGACGTCATATAAAAATCTTTAGAATCACTCGCTTTCCAACTTCAATTCAACCGCTTTCTTTTCAAACTCCGTAAAATGGCATCGTCCACAATAAGATCGACCCTTTCCAACAGATAAAAAAATTCCAGGTCCACATCGCGGACAGCTTCGAGCTTTCTTTATAATCTTATCACCCTCGACGGTATACTTCTTATATTTCACCGAAGTAGGCTTATTAGTATGCTTCTTCTTTCCCTTAATCTTCGACTTAATTGCCATCGCTTTCTCCCTCCGCTTTAACCTCTTCCTTAACTTCCTCTACAGGAGCATCAGTTTCTTCAACTTTGACTTCCTCACTAGCCTTCGCTTCCTCTTCCGCCTTCTTCGCCTCGTCCTCAGCTTTCTTCTTAGCAGCTTCTTCAGATTTTCTATCAGCTTCCATCTTTTTCCGAACTTTTTGCGGAACAGTCTCAATCTTTTTCTTAGCTTCAATATTATCATAAACTACAACATCAACAACAAAAACATTTTTTCCAAAATTACCTTGAATCTTTTTAACAACAGTTAAATCAGCATCTTTTCCAACCAAAGTTTTAATCTCTTCAGAATTTGGTGCAACTTCAGAGATAACTTCCATAACAATTTCTTCCCTTTCCAAAAAAGGATTTTTCTCTTGTTTGATTATTTTACTTTCCATCTTATTTTGATTTAATGGCAAATTCGCCATTAGAATTTATCTTCATATTCTCAGCCATTTCAGATTTCTCAGCATCGAAGACATGAATTCGTCCCTTGAATGAGTTACTCGCAGGAGTCTCACCACAATTCGGACATTTATCTCCGAAATAAATCGCCCTACAATTCAAAC
>JAGLLG010000042.1 GCA_023140635.1 Candidatus Pacearchaeota archaeon
TAATTACCTTAAAGAAGCGGTGTCCACGACAAAACATCCAAAACTTTCCAACAGCGGACACCCAATCCTTGTAGTAGTTACATTGTATTAACTAAAATCGGAAGAATTATTCTAGCTTACCTGTGTTTTGTGCTTATCCGTCGTTTATGGAGGGAATTTATCAAAAGATATAAAATTCAAAAACGTAAGAAATATACCCAATAAAAAGAAGGAGGTTCAGATGAAAGATAAATTCCAGACTATCAGTTGGTATAAAGAGGAAAATGAAGAAAAAGAAAAAATGTATAGAGATAAGTCACCTGCAATCCCAATAAGGACAGTCATTCAAGGTAATAAAAAGGAGGTCCTAGGGAAATTCAAGAAGATAAAAAAAGATCATTTAAAGAATAATAAGGAGGGGAAGATAATCTTAGTAAAAAGAATTGCGTAAAATGTAAAAGCAACCTAAAAATAAAGGAGGTAAAAGTGTACCAGATACGAACACTAAATCCCATCTCGTTCAAAGGTTTAGGAATTTTCCCATCGCGTTACTATAAAATCGGAGCCGAATTCCCCCACCCCGACGCGATAATACTTCGCAGTTACAATATGTATAGTATGCTTCTGCCAGAATCTTTGTTAGCAATCGGAAGAGCTGGAATCGGTGTGAATAACATCCCGGTAAAAAAGTGTTCAGAAAAAGGAATCGTTGTTTTCAACACTCCAGGAGCGAACGCGAACGCAGTTAAAGAACTGACACTCACCGGATTGTTTTTGGCTTCGCGTGACATAGCTAAAGGAATTTCTTTTGTGGAATCTCTTAAAGGAGAAAGTGAAATCTCCAGTCTAGTTGAATCAAATAAAAAACATTATGCAGGTGTTGAAATTGCAGGAAAAACTCTTGGCATAGTTGGACTTGGAGAAATAGGAATCGCCGTAGCCAACAGTGCCTTAGATCTTGGAATGGATGTTATTGGATACGATCCATTCATATCAGTTAAATCTGCCTGGAGATTATCACGAAAAGCACAGCGTGCAGATAGCCTCGACGAATTAATAATGAAAGCCGATTATATCTCGCTGCACTTTCCATTGACAGACGAAACTAGAAATATAATCAACGCAGAAAAATTCAACCGCATGAAAAAAGGCGTTCGCATTTTGAATTTTTCGCGAGGAGAAATTGTAAACGACGACGATTTAATGACTGCTATAGAAAAAGGGATAGTAACACGATATGTAACAGACTTTCCCAACAGTGAATTAATCAGGATGGATAAAGTTATTGCAATTCCCCATCTAGGAGCATCAACACAAGAAGCCGAAGATAATTGTGCTATGATGGTTTCCGAACAGATATATGATTTTATTGAAAACGGAAACATAAAGAATTCGGTAAATTTTCCAGATTGTAGATTGGAACAAAATTCTGATTTCCGTTTAGTAATCATGAATAGAAACGTCCCAAATATATTAGGGCAGGTTTCTACGATTCTTGCAAGGGCAAATGTCAATATTTGCGATATGTTAAACAAGAGCAAAGAAGACTACGCTTACACTATCATCGATGTATCAAATTCTTTAACTGAGAAAGTTATAGGATCAATTCGCAATATCGAAGGAGTTTTGAAAGTTAGAGATATTTCTTGGAAGAAAAAATAATAAGAATTTTCAATCAATCTACACGGGAGGAATAATGGATAACAAGAACAAATCATCGTCAGGAAGTATAGATCGGCTCCTTGAGGGGTTCAAAGAACAGGAAGCAAATGAAATAAGACGTCAGATCCATAAATATATAATAAAAAATAAGGGTCTACCAAGTTCACTTAAAGAACTGGTTACTCTTCAAAACTTTCCAAAGGACCTTAAAAAAATTCTTTTAGAAAAAGACAAGTCTGGTTTTTTGGGAAGGAAAGGCTTTTCTTTAAAGGTATTGGAAGACTAAAAAGAGATTGTCAAACTAATACTTAAACATAAGATGATTTTTAGATTAAATTATTAAAAAAGAGAAAAAGTAATGGAGAATAAGATGAGTAAGAGACGGGATAGAGAAAGACAAAGAAGTCAAGAAGAGTATGATAGAAATAAAAGAAGAGCTTTATGGAACCCTTTTATAAATGTGGATACTGAACACAGGAGATTCAGACCTGTTAGACACTATCCCGAATGGCGAGGGGATGATAGTTGGAGTGATGTTGGAGTTTAATAAAGAAAGCAAATTAAATCATATTCGAGAAAGGGGGAAAAATGAAGAAAAAAAGAGGAAGAAAAAGAAAACTAAATTTCACAAGTATTGCTTTAATATTGTTTACCGTATTCGTTGTCATTGTTGCCGACAACGTAGTGGAAGCAGCTCAACACAGCACTATACTAACGAGAATAGCAACTAATCTATGCATTGATGGCCTTTGGTATCATGCATGTAACTTATGCTCTAACGTGTGGTCCGGGATATGTAACTTTTTTAGCTAAACACCGAAAGGAGGATTATCACATAAAGAATTCGGATATCGAGCCATTTAATATTAATCTCTAACGGGGAGAGTGAAATGGATTATAATGAAGAGTGCATGGTGGTAGACGAGCAAGAAGATGTAGAATTAGAAGTAGTTTCTCCTAAAAGCAGATGCCAAAGAAGGGAGATAACTGAATTAAAAAAGAGTAAACAAATTGAGTCTAACAAGATAAAGCAAAAAAGAATTACTAATTACATAAAAAAAATAAAAAAAATAAAAAAAAACAAGAGAATCAAAGATTTAGAAAGGGGGATAAAAAAAGATAAAAACGGTTTGAAAAAAGAATTAATAATTGCAGAAAGGAGAAATATTAGGAGAGAAAAGATGCGTCTAAGAAATAACAAGAAAATCAAAGTGTTGGAAGGGAGGATAGAAATTTTGAATAGAGAGAAATAAAATTAATTATGGACATAGTAAAACTAGGTCTAAAAGGAGGTGAGAATTATAGGGATTATTTTGCATCACAAGTTAGGAAATACAAATTAAACATTTTAAATTGGAAAATAAACGAAAGGATAAGAAAATGAAGAAACTATTTTTGTTAACTATGATTCTAATAGCAATCGCGATGTGTTTGCCCGCAACGGTTCGTGCAATGAGTATAAACGGAATAGACACAGTTGGTCAGGGAAATTGGGGTATCGGCGGGATTCTGGACATCGTTTCCGGTCGGGATGAAGAGTATACCGGAGGAATCAAAACCTATGAGGGCGAAACTCTCGAAATGGATTCGGATGTTGATGTCAATCGCCAGATGGTAAAGCTCGTCTATGGTTTATTCGACGGTTGGGATATTTACGGAATGTTCGGAACTTCAAAGTTCAACGCAAACATCAACTGGACAGACACCGTATCCGGCGAGGACTACTATGGCAACCCCTATAGCGAATCTTTTACCGGGAACTTCGAAATGAATGGAGATTCCGGCACTGTTTACGGCTTAGGTATAAAGGGAAAAACAGAAACGGAAAGCGGTTGGATTTTCGGTGGAGATGCCCAGTATCTCAAACAGAAAAACGACTATAGCGGAAAATTCAAGGTAACTGATGAGTTCTATCCTTACGAGGAACGAATCAGTGGAGATGCAGACTTCAGCGAATGGCATATTGCCTTGCTTGCCGGCAAAAGAATGGGATCTCTTGTGCCTTACGGTGGAATAAAATATTCCAATGTAAAAACAATCATCAACTTGAATTGGAATGAATATCCTGAGGATGATTCAGAGACTTGCAACTTCGGATCAAAAAAGAACGTTGGCGCGGTTATAGGTACAGATTGGAACATAAACGATTCATGGAATCTGAATCTTGAAGGTAGATTCATCGATGAAACGGCAATAAGTATTGCTGCTAATTGGAAGTTCTAACACTGTTCCGGATCGGCGATGGAGGCTCTTAACATTTCTTATTAGCTTAAGGGCCTCCGTTGCACCTACTATTAATTATTTTTAATACTAAAAAAAAGGAGGGAGGATGAAGAAAAAAGTTAATACTAAAAAAATGTCAGAAGAAACAGGTCTCTCCTTCGAGAAAATCAGAAGAGCCCTCAACCCATTCGGCATGTTTTCTATTAAAGAAAAAACGTCCAAGACAAAAACCATGAAAGAACTCAGGGCAATCCTTAGGGCGGCTTCAAAGAATTCCGATATCCAAATAGAATCCTAGAGGGAATTGGGGGTAGTAATTTTTAGAGAAAAAATTAACAAAACAAAAACTGACAAGGAACTCCAAGCAGTTTGCCGTGCCAACATCCATAATCCACACGTCGGGAGGGAGGCAATAAGAAGACTCTCCAAGTTCTATGAAGAATAATCTTACTGTATTAACAATTACTAATTAAAATAAAAGGGGCGTACAATGAAAAAACTAATTTCAATTTTCGTAGTAATTTTCGTAGCTTTTTGTGTAACCGGAAACTCTCACGCGTGTAACAATAACAAGGGAAATTCCGTCGTTGTCGAGGGTGGAAACGCGAACTCCAAGGCTCAACAAAATTAATGATTTGAAAAGTCAAATCCTCGAAGCTGAATTTGATTTGGAAGACACTAAGAAAGAATCGGAAAGAACTCGACTAGCTAAGAAAATCGTCGCGAAAAAGAAGTCCTTGAGAAGAGAAGAAAGACGTTTCGAATTGTACAACGAACAAAGCGAAAGAGTCACAGACATAAGATAAACACCCACCCTAAACGAACTTATTTGCCGTTCCCGAAATGATGTTACACTCAAATTAAGGAACGGCATCTCAATATTCATTTAACCGAAGATAATAGGGGTATCACATGAAGCGGAAACAATCTCGTAATACCAAAAACGTACCAAGAAAAACAAACATCCTCTTTGAAAAAATTAAGGGAGCTAACAAACTTTCAGCTATTAAAAGTAATGAAGTTGAGAAAAAACTCGAGAAGGTAGAAAGACTATCAAGAAGAAACCAAGGAAGTCAAGTATACCTCTTTCCAGCATATCGCGATAAACATTTCAAGCATCGAGAGGGAAATCGCAAATGGAATGCCTTTTGTTAATAATAGAAGTTAAAATGGATTGGTTGTCATGCTAGCAAGGAAAGATAGAAAGGAAAGTGAGAAATGGATAAAGCGAGAGAAGAGATAATACAAAGATTGTCTGAAATATCCGGAAGCATCCATAATTTCGATGAAGTAGTAGATTTTATCCAGAGTCGGGGGGAAGAAGAACAAGCCAAGATTATCAATCTTGAAAACCAGCTGAAGGAACTCCAAGTATACCAATCTCAAATAGACGGAATAAAGGTCTACATAAAAGAAAGCGGGATAAAAGAGATTACCGGCGAAAAGAATTCCATTGTTCCATACATGATCTACTTGAAAAAAACAGTAGAGATGTTCCAAAAAGACCTTGAAGAGTATAAACAACTTAAACAGGAGATTAATGGGGTTGTGCAGAGATATTCAAACTGATAAAAATAATAATTCCTTAATAAGAAAGGAGGAATATAATGACAAAGAAAACGCTGGAAAAACTTTTTTCGATATGGTATGCAATCATCATTGTGATTATAATTCTCCTTGGAGTTAAACAATTTACACCAATAGCCACAA
>JAGLLG010000043.1 GCA_023140635.1 Candidatus Pacearchaeota archaeon
GGGGTGCCCCGGTTCGACTCCGGGTGTGGGCGTGAAATGAAAATTTTAATTATTGGGTCGTGGCAGAAAGAGAAGGCGTTGAAGTTCAAAGATGAAGCGGAGCAAGTGGGTAAGGTTCTTGCGGAGAGAGGTCATGTTTTAGTTAGGGGGGCTGGGACTGGGGTGTCTGAAATTGTTGTTAATTCTTATAGGAAAAATGGGGGGACAGAATATATTGCGTATATTCCGGCAATAAAAGAAATGGAAAAGGTTGGTGAGAAAATCGGACCTGAGCCTGATGTGACTATTCAAACTGGTTTGGATTATCCTGGAAAAAATATCGAATTGGTTAAAGGAAGTGATGCGGTTATTGCTCTTAATGGAGGACTCGGAACATTGACGGAGATTGTTCATGCGATAAAGGATTATGGAAAAAAAGTTTCTGTTGTTGATGTCGGTGAATTGTCTAAGTGGGTTAGAGGGATTTCTGAGCTTAAAGATTCTGTTATGTTGACTTCTGACGTGGGGGAAGCTGTAGATTATTTGGAAGTGGTTGATTAATCCAACCTAGAATTAATCACCCTAACATCCGGGCTCCATAAGGAAACTTTGTCGCCCTTGAATCTTACCCCTCTGGCGACTTTTTGGAATAAGTCTCTTCGGGCTTTGTCCATGTAAAACTCTCTGAATTTTTCGGGTTGTTCTTGTCTAAGGATTTTCCAGAAGAGACCTTGGATGTTTGGGTAGGGGAATCTTGTGACGACGATTGAGTTGCATTTGTCGCCGGCGAAGTCGACTCCTCGTGAGCATTTTGTGGTGAATAAAATATCTTCTTCGCCTGATGTGAATTCGTCGACGGCGGTGTTCCCTCTCGATTGGAGCTCTCTTAGTTTTTCTTGAGTGATTAAGTTTTCAAATTTGTATTCGGCGTTTTCCTCTTCGGTCGGAAGGTCTTTGAATGCGTTCACGTGGACAAGGGTTGGCTGCTCGGCGTTTGCCATGCACATATCTAAAATTTTGAGGTACATTTTTCTTGTGATGGCTCCGCTTGAGAAACTTGCGAAGTTGCAATTTTTTTCTAATCCTGTTCGCTGTTTATGGATTTTTCCAGGGCTTTCGGTTTCAGCTTCTATGATTTTGAATTCTGTTAATCCAAAAATATCCTTTAGAACTTGTTCGGAGTGGAGAGTTCCCGACATCATCACGAGGACGTTGTTTTGCTCGATTAGTTCGTGAAGTTTCTGTGCGAGGTTGATTGATACGAGGTTTACAATTATCGTTTCTTCGTCGGAAAAATTGTTTCCGAAAATTCCTTTTTGTCTTGCTTCCTTTTCTATTTTTGCTATAGAAATATATGTCTCGTCTAAAAGATTTTCGAAGGTTCGCGCAATTTCCACGATGTTGTTATAATAATTAATTTCTTCGTCTTCGGCAAGATTTGGATTTTCTAGTATTGTTTCTATTAAACTTATTAATGGAGATGATTTTATTTTTTGGATATCTATTTCTGGAGGGTTGAATAATATATCGTCTATTTCGTGGATTAGTTCTTTGACCTTTGTTCGTTTTTCTTGGTCTGAAGGCATGAGGTTTGAAAGTGCAGAGCGTAATCTGTTTAAATTTATTTTTCGTTCGTTGGCAAAGTTGTCGAGGAATTCATCGCACTCGTCGATTATGTCTATGTCTGTTTTCGGCTTTCGTCCGATTGAACTTTCTATCTGGTATTTCATGCTGTTGAAAATGAGGACGTCAGCGTCGGAGTAAGATTCATATTGATCGTAATATCCACATCCTTTTTTTCTACCGAATAAAGCAAATTCTTTTCCACAGATTGCTTGATATTTTTTCTTGTTAACTTCAGATAGTCCTTTTGGATTTGCTTCGGAAGGCATTAGAGGGGCCCAGTAAGGACATGCTGGAGCGATATTCATTCTCCGAACATCTGACGCTGTTGAGAAGTTTTCTTTTTCTACAGCGTCGTTCATATCGATAAATTTCAGAAGTTGTTCTGTGTTTTTCTCTCTGATTTCAATAGTGCAGGGGAGTTCTGGGTCGTTGGCACGTTCTCCGGAAAATGGACATCGGAAGTTATTTCTTCCTTTTATAACTGCGATTTTTAGAGGGCTATTATCCTTTTTCATGATGAATTTTTTTTGAGTGTAATCTTTTTCGTATTGTTCTTGGAGAGATTTTATCGGGACTACGATTGATGTTTTTTTGAAGTGTCTTGCGAGGTTTA
>JAGLLG010000044.1 GCA_023140635.1 Candidatus Pacearchaeota archaeon
CCCGCAATCGCAGCACCCCAATTCAATGTAGGCATTAGATTCCCAAAACTTTCATCAAGTGCTTCCTTAGTTAAAGACGAAAACTTCATTCGATGAGCATCCTTCTTTTTACAAATAAACCTCACAACATTCCAACCAATAACCTCTCCTTCAACATCAAAGTCCGTTGCCACAATAAATTCATCAGCTTCTCTAGCCAATTTCTTTAGCGTTGTCAGATATTTCTTCGTAAAAGCACTTCGCCCCTTTTGATGTGCTGGTTGCCATTCAACTTCAAAATTCGGAAACGGCCCCCTTTTAGCAATCTGTTGAATCCCAAACAAATGACCTACCGCACACCCCACAATATACTTCCGAGACCCCTTATAGAATTCATAATAAGCAACATTATCCTTAGTCATAATCTTCTCGTCACTAGCATCACTTAAAGCTGCCGCAATCTTTGCCGCCGCCGCCGGTTTCTCAGTGATTATCAGTGTTGCTTTTTCTTTTACCATAGCTATATATTATCCAAAGGGCTTTTAATATTTTCTAATTTTTCAAGAGGGTCAATAAAAACAGATTAATCCTATAAATATTCCCCTAAATTCAGAATCTTTGTTAATATCACTCATTCCATTAATTGATTCCTCATTAGAACCATCTTCAAACTTCGCACCAAAAGAAACACCAGGAGTATGAGTCCCTCCAGCACCTAATTGATGTCCGGTGCTGTGTTGATACGTTGGATAACCTGCCCTAACAATTATATCTCTTGAAGCTTTATCAACTTCCCAACCTGCAACTCCAGCTTTTGCAACCTTCATTCCCGCCCTGATTGAATCATTAAGCAACTCAAACATTTTTTGAACAGGTTTAGGTGCTTCCTTTTCTCCATCCTTTAAGACATATCCAAAATGTTGTAAATCGCCCTGATAACCATCAACACTCAATCCAAAATCAATATAGACGGTTGCTCCAGGATCAATAACTCTATCTGATGGTTTCATGTGCGGGCTTCCTGCAATACCTTCCCCAGTTAATACAATCGGGTTAAATGCCTTATCCCAACTATAACCTAACCTATTATTATCTGAAATTTTCTCATCAGCAATCCTATGAAGAAGATCAGCAACATCTTTCTCTTTCATTCCAGATCTCATCCGCCCAAATCCTTCAATTAAAACATCATTTGTTACCTGAGTAGCTTCTCTCAACAAACCAATTTCATACGGAAGTTTTGCACTTGCCAAATTAAATATTAATTGATCCGCAGACGTAAATCTTCCTTTTTGATCTTTTGAAAAATAACCTACGTTCTTTAACTCCCTTGCAAGCATCTCTAAACTTCCATGACCTAAAGTATCAACATTTGCAAAGTTATGAGAATAATTTAACGCAATGGGCGCAACCCCCTTACCACCCACAATAGAAGCTAAATTCTTAGCTAATGGCGGGATAGCATTTCTCTTGTCTATTTTTATCGTTTCAAAACCATATTGTTTTTGGATTGCTAATTCAATATCATGAGAAATCGCAACCGCCCTAGTTGAAGTTAGTACATAAGCACGATGAGAAGTTCCCAAAGGAGCTCCAATTAATGGGAGGTGTGCAGTTTCAGATCCATTATCTGCAACAAGTGTAATCCATGCAGGTATACCCCACTGTCCCATAATTTCTTGAGCTTGTTTTCTTTTAGCTAAACATCGCTCCAATCTTAAATTTTCCATATCGGATGGGTAATTTAAGATTATATAAATTTTGTCAAATCCCTAATATTCTATAACTAGTTACTTCGTGAATTAATCACGAAAAACAAACTTATTTAAATCAACAAACATTCTAATTATTAAGAGAGGTTAAACAATGAAAATAAAAATCAAACATCTTCTATTCTTAGTTATTTTAGTATCTTTCTTAGCATCTTACTTTTTCCCGGGAGTTGGAAACGATTCCATGGTTCAAAATTCAATCACATTCATAGGAATCCTCTTCGGTATAATCGTCGGATTTTTCATCGCAGATTTATA
>JAGLLG010000045.1 GCA_023140635.1 Candidatus Pacearchaeota archaeon
AAAATACATGAACCTAAAAGAAACAGGAACCGAGATACTCATCGTCATCATTGCATCAATCATCTTATCGATGAGCATCGCATTCCGAGATATCTCAATCATGTACGCAGCAACAATAAGTTTCCTAATCATCATCGGAGCAAACATACTAATAAAAAAAATCATAGGATACTTCCTCGAAATAAATGTTAAAACAAAATTCTGGACGTGGTATCAATATGGGTTCCGAAAAGATGCCCATTTCAAAAAACCAATTCCAATGGTTTGGCTCCCACTCCTACTCTCTCTTATCACAAAAGGTTTCTTCCAATGGTTAGCAGTCCTCGAATTCGAAGTCACACCAAAGACAGAAAGAGTTGCGAAAAGACACGGGCTCTACAGATTCACACAGCTAACCGAATGGCACATCGCATGGATAGCAACGTGGGGAATCATTTTAAATTTCGTCCTCGCTGTTATAGGATACATCGCCGGATTCGAACTTTTCGCAAGACTCAGCATCTACTTCATAGCATGGTCAATCATTCCTCTCTCAGGACTCGACGGTGCAAAAATATTCTTCTCGAGCCGAGCCCTCTGGGTGACAGTCTTCACAATCATAACAATAATTCTCGGTTGGGGACTATTAATCATCTAGTAGCCCATGGACGAACTCAACCTAACCCCTCGAGACTACCAAAAAACAATTTTCGAAACCTGCAAAAAAAAGGACTGCATCGTCGTCCTACCAACAGGAACCGGGAAGACACTAATCGCTTTAATGATGGCAATAGACCGGTTTAAAAAATTCCCGCTAGAAAAAATTGTCATCCTTGCTCCAACAAGACCTTTAATCGAACAACACTTTGAATCCTTCAAAAAAAACCTTCCCGAAGATTGGGCAGACATGCAAATATTTACAGGAAAAACGCAGGCAAAAAAAAGAAAAGAAATTTGGCAAACCGCAGAATTCATATTCTCAACCCCCCAATGCATCGCAAACGACCTCGACAAAATGCTCTACAAACTAGACGAAGTAAGTCTCCTCGTCATAGACGAATGCCACCGATGCCTAAAAAATTACGCATACAACCGCGTAGCTCAAAAATATAAACTACAAGCAACAAATAAAAAAGTCCTCGGACTTACCGCATCCCCTGGCTCAGACAAAGAAACAATCACAAACGTCTGCGAAAATCTCGGAATCAACGCGGTAGAAATTCGAACAAGAGAAAGCCCCGACGTCAAACCTTACATCCAAGAATTAGAATTCGAAAAAATCGAAGTAGACTTCCCTCCAGAACTTGAAGAGATACGAGTTCTCCTTCAGGAAATTTACAATAAAAAAGTCAGTGAACTAAAACACCGACGAGTCTTATTCGGTTTTGCCTCAAAAACAACACTCCTAAAAACACAGGCCAACCTAATGAACTCAATCAGAAGAAACAGAAACCTAAACAGTATGCTCGCTGTTTCCGTATGTGCTCAAGCATTAAAAATTTCCCACGCCCTCGAACTCCTCGAAACCCAAACAATCTCCGCATTTATAGCATATCTAAAAGACTTATTCAATCAAGCAGCCGAAAAAAAATCAAAAGGCGTTCAAAAACTCGTTAAAGACCCTCGATTCGCAAAAGCATATACCTTAGCAACGACATTAAACAAAGAACACCCAAAATTAGAAATTTTAAAAAAAATCATCAAAAAACAATTCGAAATAAACAAAGAATCCAAAATAATAATCTTCACCCAATTTAGAGAAACCGTAATAAAGATTACAGAAACTTTAAACGAACTCAATGGAATCAAAGCAGACCAATTTGTTGGACAAGCAATTAAACAACACAACAAAGGACAAACAACAGGGTTAAAACAAAAAGAGCAAAAAGCAATGATTGAAGAATTTAGAAATGGAAATATTAATGTTCTCGTCGCCACATCCATCGCAGAAGAAGGTCTCGACATCCCAGAAGTCAACGAGGTAATTTTTTACGAACCAATTCCAAGTGCAATAAGATCAATTCAGCGACGAGGAAGAACAGCAAGACTTTCCAAAGGTTCTCTTAAAATCTTACTAACAAAAAACACCCGAGACCAAATCTACCACTATACGGCACATTATAAAGAAAAAAGGATGTATAGTGCAATAGACCAAATCAAAAAAGAATTCGGATCTGGAGAACGACAACAAAGATTATTATGAAAAAACAAATTGAAAATATATTTACCTCGACAAAGACCACATTTAATTCATTTAAATGCCCCAACCCAAAAATCCCAATCACCGTCGACACTCGAGAAAAACAATCCCTAATCTCTGCCAATCTTATAAACCAAAGAGCAAACATCCAATACGAAAAACTCGACATCGGAGACTACTTAATCGAAGACACAATCATCGAGAGAAAAACCTTCCAAGATTTCATTAGCTCAATGACAAATAAAAGATTATCCGAACAATTATTAAACATCAAAAAATACCCAAAACACTTTCTAATTATCGAAGGATTCTATTACCACTACAATGAATTTAATATCCACGAAAACGCAGTTAAGGGAATGTTACTCTCAATCGCAATAGATTTCAAAATCCCCATAATCTACACCGAAAACGAAGAAGACACCGCAAACTTCCTAATCCTCGTCGCCAAACGATACGAAAAACCGAAAACACAAAACGCAATCCGACCAACAAAAACTCTCAAAACCTTAGAAGAACAAAAACAATTCATCCTCGAAGGCTTTCCAGGAATCGGACCCACAACAGCAAGACAACTATTAGAAAAATTCTCAACACTCCAACAAATATTTAACATCACTGAGGACGAATTAAATAAAATTGAAAAATTTGACAAAAATAAGATTGAAAAATTCTTAGAACTATTAAATAATTAACTCCCCAAATCTACTCAGGTATTAAACTAAAACTAGCATACTCAGAAATCTTCGCTAAATCCTGAATATCTTCCAATGTCACCGCTTGGATATTCTTCTCATAATCATAATAATTTTCGGAATTTCCAGATACTTCTTCCAAGATTAAATTTACTGCAGTTTCACTAGAATCCTCTGACTCAACATGCATATTTCCAACAACTTGAACTTTTGCTTCTTCTAATTCAGCTTCACTAATCTCACCCATCTTAGCAAATTCCTTCAATGAAAGATCTACAACCTCTCCAACCTTATCCGCCTCCGTTCCTGCCAAAATAACCATATAACCATAATTCTTCCCTAAATCCAACTTACTCTTTACATTATAAACAAGTCCTCTTTTCTCCCGGACTTCACTAAATAATTTCGAAGAAAGACCCCCTCCAAGAATTGTAGAAAAAATCTCTGCAACATATCTCCCTTTTTGATTCATATACGGAAAATGAAAACCTAACGCAAGATTCGCTTGGTGCAAATCTTTCCGAATCTCAACATTTTTTAAATTCTTAAATTTAATCTCTGGCAATTTTACTTCAACACCATCTCGCTCAACACAAAGACTCTCCGCTAAAGCAACAACCTCTTTAAAATCATTATTTCCCACTACACAAAGAACAGAATTCTTAGGAACATACACTTCACGATGTTTCTCGAACAATTGTCCACGAGTCATACTTTTCACAGTTTCTTCTGAACCTGCAATAAAACCTCCAAAAGGAGCCTCATACAAATTATTCTTAATTTTTTTAACCACATGTACCTGAGGATTATCATAATACATCTTAATTTCCTCACAGATCACACTTGCCTCTTTCTTAACCTCTGCTTCAGGGAAATTAGCATTAAAGAAAACATCAAAAATAACATCCATCGCAATTTTCAAATGTTCTGAAGACAACCTCGCATGATAAGCGGTTATCTCCTCACTCGTAAACGCATTCAAAATCCCACCAATCTTCTCAACACCCTCAACAATTTCTTTAAAAGTTCTCTTTTCAGTACCCTTAAAACAAAGATGTTCAATAAAATGTGCAATCCCTTTCTCCTCTTCAGATTCATAGGCCGTCCCATACTTCGCAGCTAACATTACAGTCGTAACAGGAACATCTCTTTTCTCATGTAAGACTGTTAACCCATTCGCCAAAACTCTCTTGTTAAATTTCATAAGATACTATTCCAAAAAGCCTTTTTAACTATTTGTCTTTTTCTCTATAATTATCCCCCTCTCACCATTCATCACAAAATCTTTTTTAATAATAAAATTCTTCACTAAAAAATCCAAAATCCACTTCCTCCGAACCGCAAATTTTTTCCGTCCACCAAGACTTTCCGTAGGTAAACTCAAAACAATTCTTTCACATTCTTTAGAAATTCCCAAAATAAACTTCTTAGAAAAATCCCGCTCCAAATTTTCTAAAGCATCAATAACTTGAAACATAAAAACAACTCTAGATTTCTTTTGCTTCTTCAAAATTTTAAAAACACTTTCGACATCAAATAAATCTACACAAACAGCATTTGCAGAAAAATCTTCTTTTTTAAAATAATCATTCATATGCTCAACTAATTGATCTACAGCCTCGACAGCAATATAATCCACATTTCCAAATCTTTTTTTCAAATAAGAATAAGAGAATCCATTTACACCCGCACCAAAATCGATAATAGAACCAACATCATGAACATCTGAAAAAATTTCTTCATAGAATTTTTCATAATCCCTCTTTCTCGAAGACATATGAGCAGTTAACATTTCATCATTAAAAATTTTCCCTTTCAAAACACGATTAGTCAGAAAAACTCCAAAATATTTTCGAAGCAACGCTCGAGCAACTTTAACATCTTCCTTCGCCAATCTCGCAACCTTCTCAACAATCGAATCAGGCAACTCAGAAAATTCCCTCTTCTCTTTAATCTTCTTTATTAAATTTTTATCCATTTTTTACAAAATCTAAGATTAATTCTTTATTACGAACTTCCGGATGAAAAAGAACCCCATAAATTTTTTTATGCCTTACCGCTTGAGGAATCTTATTGCCAGAAAAAATCTCAAAATCACTTAATTTAAAAAAATCAATAAAATTATTATGCAAATGATAAACCTCCAGCCCCCCATTTAAACCCAAAAACCTCTTTTCAAATTTCTCCTTAAAAAATCCTATCTCAGTCTCTTTTTTAATCCGCCCTCCAAAAACCAAACCAATTATCTGCATTCCTGCACAGATTCCTAAAACAGGTTTCTCAAAATTTTTAAGCCATGAAAAATAATCTATATCTTCGACAAATTGGTTATCCTGCAACGAAGTCCCGCAAATAATAATCTTTTTCGCTTTTATTAAATCCTTATCAGAAACATTCAAATAATGTTTTGTCCAAAAACCCATTCCTTGTTTATTTAAAACATCTTCAACAGGTTTAACAAATTCAAAATAATGTAATCTTTCTTTGCAAGTATCAATTATCAAGATCATTCTACATCTCCCTCCAGACTCCAAGAATTTTCCCTTCCAGAAATTTCCTTGCCAATCATCTTCAATCCCCTCTTAAACATAGAACAATTCAAAACAAAACTTTCAAATTCTCCACCCTCTCCAGCAGGATTAATCTTAAATCTCTCCCACAACTTCCTCATCTCCACAACAAAGTTCTTATCAACTTTCCTCCCCAAAAAATTCTCATCTAGCGGATACGCAGAAACACCGGCGACGATAACTTCAAATTTGTTTTTAATTAAATCATCTAACAATTCAAACTGATCTTTCTGCCACAAAGGATTAAAACATTCTAAATTTAATTTATTACAAATCTTCTGAACACGCGACGCTTGATAAACAGATTCAACAGCACCAGTAATAATTCCACCTATCTTATACTCTTTTTTCGCTTTTCTTATCGCAATTTCTAAATCTTTCAACTCTTTCTCTTTCTCCCCTTTTGTTTTTTTAATAATTAAAGGAATACCCATAACCTCTGCTTGTTTCTCAACTCTTTGAATCAAAGGGGTATGAAACATATAGCTATACTTATTCTCTGAAACAATTGAGATTAAACAAGAAATCTTATAACCTTGCTTTTTTGCCAAAAACAATGCTAAACCAGAATCCTTTCCGCCAGAAAATAAAATACCCAACTTCATAAAATCCAAAAATTAATTTAACAACATTGCCATATTTATTTCTTCCACTTATTCTTTGGACGCTTCAATAACAAATAAAAAAATAATACCGCAATTAAAATTCCAACAACACAGATTCCCAAAGCAAGATAAAAATAAGAAGTATATCCAAACGAATCCTCACTATCAAAAGACGAATCTCCTAACTCAAGATTATCAAAAGATTTAGTTTCTTCAGCCTCTAATTCACCTGAATCATCGCTAGAGTTTTCCACAAGAACTCCAGATGAACCATTACCCTCGTCAAAACTATCCCAAGAATCTGCAGAGATAAAACCTATACATAATACCACCACTAATCCAAATAATAAACTCCAAGACCTAAGATTAGTCTCTTCACAATAATTAACCATACCTCCACCAAACTTATCTCATTTAATAATCTTACGTCAATACACAATAATTACTTCTTTTTAGCCGCCTTCTTCTCAGCTATCTTCTCTTTCCTATATTTCTTCACTCCAATTCTTAAGAATTTCTTAACTCTCTTTACAAACCCAAATTTATATTTCATCCCAACAAGAGACGCCGCCAATTTCTTGAAAACAATACTCGATTTTGCATAAGGATCGAACAATACAATAGGCATTTTATTAGAGATAGATTCTGGAACCTTCATATCAAAAGGCACGCTTCCAACTATCTTTATCCCTAATGCCTCTTCTATCTCCTCTTCTTTCAATTCGTATTTTTTCCCAAGCGATTTATTAAGAATCGCACCACCCACAGGCATTTTCAAGATCTTTGCATACTCAACAGTTTTAGCTGCAGATACCAATGCAGGATATTCAGGATTTACAACCAACAACAACCCTCCCGCGACATGCATAGCAGCAATAGATTCCATTTCAAAACCAGGAGCACAATCGAGAAAAATTAAATCATATTCCTTAGAAAATTCATTAAGCATTTCATCATATTTTTTAATTATCTTAAAAACATTCTTTCGAAGATTATGGATATTTTTCTCAGGTTTTCTTATCTGAATACTCGCAGGAATAATATGTAAATTTTCATTATAAAAATGAACTGCCTTTTTTATTTTAAAATTTTTCCGGAGAATATCATTAATCGTATATTTAGGATAGAATATATTAAGATGAAGTCCGAGAGAAGCTGTGGAAAGGTTAGTATCGATAACCAATACTTTCTTATTAAATTCTACAGCGAGTGCTGCAGCCAAATTAGCGCTAACAGAAGTTTTCCCAACACCTCCCTTCGAAGACATGATCGCAATCACATTAGATATTCTTTTCATCATCTACCTCCTTAATAATATAGGAAACCAACTCTTTTAAATCTTTTTTATGCCCAACTTCTCTAAGTCTTCTACCCAATGTTCTCCTAGGTTTAACCAGGGAAAGAGAACTTTTAAGTCTCGAATTATAAGAACGATGTTTAATGATTAATCCAATTGCTATTATCACCATCAAGATAATCAATATCAACAACCACCAATACCAACATAGGATAAATTTAAACCAACAAATACCTCCTAAGCAACATGTTGGAACACCTTTCTCTCCTTCCAAGATTATATCAAAGGAATCCTCACCAATATATCCCTTATTCTCGTATTCCAATTTGACAACAAGCAGATATTCACCGTATTCAAGACCTTCAGGCAAATTTATCTCCTTCAAAATTTTCATATCTCTTGTTACATCTATTAATTCCTGTATCGAAACCACAACCTTACCTTCAGAATTTTTAACGAAATATTTTATCTTGGCATCTTTTACATCTTTTTCTAGATTAAAGATTACCTCTGCAGCAATATCCTCTCCCGAATAAATTTCCAAATATTTCGGCAAGATTCTCACTTTAAGATTCTCAGAAACAATTATTTCCTCATCCACTATTTCCTCTTCACTAACATTTTCTTCAACTTCTTGGGTAGGGGCTCCGCCACCACCTCCTCCGCCACCACCATCTGTAGGAGGAGGTGTAACTACCGCAGAAGTAAATATCACACTATCAGAAGCATTTGAAGGTGGTTGTGCGGAATTAGCATAACTACAAGAAGCTCGAGTAACATAATTTCCAGTAGAATGTGTTCCCGGAACATTAATACTCACAGCCCTGGTAAGATTATCAAGTGGCGAGGTTTGTTGTGAATACTGACTTTGAGGTTCTGTAGCATCCATTACAATATCTCCATCACTATCAACCCAAATGTCACACGTAGATTCCGTCGCCGCCTCACCTTCATCAATAATTATCAGATTACATTCTAGATTAGATCCAACAACAGAAGAATCTGGACAATTCAATGTAACACTATACGGACCTCCAGTAGCTACCCGGAATTCTGTTAACGCTGTTGCAGTAATATTATTATAAGTTGCCTGCATATGCACTCTGTAATCTCCAGTCGTAGGGTTTGATTCGATACTTTTTGCATACCACCAAACAGTCTCATTTCTTATTGTAAAATCAGACTTAACAGCACTATCCCAAATACTCAAATAACTAGGATACCAAATTGTTAGATCTATAGTATCTGGAGTTACATTTGCTCCAGTGGAATCTTCAAAAGTAGCTTCGACAATCGCGGTTTCATCAGGGTACTTTGGACTTCCAACAACTAAAGAGGATATTCTAAATTCATCCTCTGTGGATACATCTTGAGTAGAAAATGTTGTTGTTCCCGTATAGTCTATTCCAGAAATCGTACACACCACTGCAGCTACATAAACTGATTTGTTCTCTGTAATCCATGTATAGTTATACTGTCCCGTTGCGTAATTTGTCATAACAGCATTTGAAACCAAGACACTTCCACTAAGAATATCTCTTATAGTTATATTAGCACCATTATCACAATTTGCGGCAACTCCAGAATCCGACAAAGTTAATACAGTTATACTAATATTCGTATTTGTATCTACAACATCAGGAGCCTCCACTATCACTTCAGGATTTGCAGAACCACTTCCCGCAATATCAACAATAAACGCCAAACTTTCATGGACCTCATCTCCAGAATAATTCGCATCGATTTCTATTGTATAAGTTCCTTCAGGTACAGAACCGGGTAAGGTATAATTATACCTAGTTCTCCCATCCGAACTTTGTGCCGCCAGTCCAGAAGACATTAAACTATTATTTGGATAATACATCTGAACACTAATTGTTGCATTAATTAATTCTCCTGTTGAATCTATCGTAGTAGAGATAACATGGACAACATTTCCAGGAGCATATGTAGACCCAACCCCACTAAATACATTCAAAGGTAGCCCGCCTGACGATGAAGTTGAAACACTAAATGTATGTATCTGTGTTGCATTGTATCCCGAATAGTTTGCATCAATCCTTACTGAATAATCCCCCAATGAAGCATCACTCGGAATATCAAAACTATAATTATATCTTCCAGTTTCAGTACTTGATGGAATTCCCGACGACAAAATGCTCCCGTTGGGATAGCTTACATTTACACTAACATCCGATGAAACTAAATTCCCCAATCTATCCGAAGTCAAAATACTTATCCTTGGAGAATCAGAACTACCATAACTCGAACCAACATCAGACATCATAAATAAATTTTGACCTGGATTTCCTTGCAGATAATTATATACATTTTCTTCCGCTAACCAATGTTCCCAATAAAAATTAGCATCCATCATACCATTATATTGTTCCGTTATATATTCATCATTCGGATACTGCTCATGCCATTGAGTTAAAGAACTATATTGGGACGAATTAATTTTCAACCAGAAATTTCTTTCTTCATCTGCGGCTAGATTATATTTATCATTTTCATCCCACCAAAATAAATAATATGAATCTGCAATATTCTTCGTTCCTAACCTTGACGAAGGAACTAAATCATATTCATCAACCTGTAAATGATCCATAGTAATATTAGTAGGAGTTGTATAATTATGATAAAATGTTATTTCAATTCCAGAAATATTTGAAGAAGAAGGGTTCCCAACCTTTGTTCTTTCCTCAACATCAGGATAATGTAATGAATTCCATCCTGCCCCCCATAATTTCCACCCTGCAAGATTTTTATTAAGAATATAATAATTTGTTTCATTTGTCTCCAATTTTATCGAAATATTTGAGATATTTGTCATATCTGGAAAATTAATATATATCTTGGCAAGATGTAGATGACCTTCTGAGTCTGAAACATCTACCGAAGAAAAATTTCTTGATACAGTTCCTATGCCGGTTGAATAATTCAAAAGCACATTTAAAGCATAATCTCCAACATAAGCATCTTCAGTTGCACTAATATTCAAAACATCTCCTGAAAACTCCCAATCACTTGTATCTGTGTTAATAACTTCATCAACAACATTAGTGTTACTCTCCTCGTAAATCTCTAAACTATCCCAATTTTGCTTTAATTTTGAATCAATCATCAAAAAATAATTACTATCCCATAAAAAATATTGGGATAAATTGATAGCATACCCATACTGATTCTGCACAGCCCCAAGCAAATTAATCTGATGATCATTCTTTCTTATATACCCTCTTGACCAATCTAAGTACTCATCAGTATCAAGATAACCTCTCACATTAATAATTGAATCTGGGATATATTCAAAGGCTCTTATCTCATTTATTCCTGTTGCAGTTATATGTACTGCATAACCTCCATAAGGTCTATGACTTCCAGGAATTTGGAATTCATATCTATAAAGCCCACTTCCAACCTCATCCATAGTAGTTTCCCCATCTATCCAGCAAGTCCCGTTTGGGTAAAGAATTTCCACAGAAAGAGTTCGACCCGTCAAAGCATTACCTAAATTATCAGATAAACTTACAGTCACTGTCTGCCACTGTCCTCCGTAAATTTCTCGTCTTGTAATCTCTATCGCACCAACAGTCCCAGAACCACCAACACCTGCCAAATCAATTACAGCCCCGCCATCCCCTTCAACAACATCATACCCCTCTTCAAACTCAATCGTCTTGCCCGCATCCTGAATACTCCCCCCATCAGTACTATTTCCCACAGCTAAATCAATACAAAAGCTATAAGTCACCCCATCCACCGTCGTCAATTCTTCAGATAAATTAGTTGTAGCAGAAGCATACTGCATATAATCATACAGATCACCCATTGAAAACGCATTCGCTATTGTAATTCCATTCGTAACAGACAGATTTCCTCCATAATAATAAACAGGTCTTATATCATAACCACTCATATTCTTAATAAAAGTAATCTCTCCAGTTTCATACTTCATCGTATAGTTATTACTACTTCCCTCGACAAGTTTCGTATCATTTGCGAACACTGCAAAAAACTGACACTGATCAATAGGATAATTAGCCAACTGTCCCACCAATTCCCAGCTAGAATTAACTTCATCACCATAGGCGACCTTCGTCGGAGGATTATATTCCAAATTATCCAAATCTGCAACTTCCACTGCAGACAAACTAGAAAATAGATTATCAACTACCTGCGTCGTCTCAATAGTTGCAGCCGCAAATTCCTTAACAGAAGATATAAACGACTTTCCATATTTCTTAATATACAATGTATGAGATCCCTGATCATTCCCGGTCTTATAATCATAATCATAAATAGCTCGAGTAATTAACTGTTGAGCTACCTCTCCAGAGGAATCTGAAGTTAATGAAAATAGAATATTTCCTTTTATATCTAACATCACGATAGTCGTATTTTCAAGGGCAGAACCAGTAGAATCCACAGTAGTTAGATCATAATTATATTTTCTATTTACTTGCCCTGCGAAACTTCCGGTTGTCCAATTTAAATTAGACCAATTCAATGTAGGATTTACTAAATTTGTAACCCCTGTGTAATTGAGGAATAGGATATCATCTGTGGCATCTGAAACCTCTAGAGAACTTATTGTTACATTTGAATCTCCTTCAAGCATAAGCCCTCCAGTATCTACATTTCCAGGATTGATTGAACTTAATGTTCCTACCTGAGTAGTCGCAGGATAAAACCCTTCTCCAACATTAATAATATTAACACCATCTAAAGTATTATTATCTCCCAAGAATCTAATAGTATACCAATTTTGAAGAACACTACTCTTTGCGCTTACATCCCCATTCCAATATAATCTAAAAGGATTAGAATTATTTGCATCAATAGAATGAGACACCCCTGTATCATACAGTTTTAGTTCAGATCCTCCTAATAAATAGAACTGCCCTTCACTATTACCCGTTGCATCTAATCCTGAGAAAGCTAATGTAGAACCTGATTGAGCAATTCCACCTGCAGTTAACTCTCCAGAGATTAATGTTGAATTAAAGTTCAATTGTAACTGTTGACTAAAACCGACAGTTTCTCCGACAGTTTTTACATAAGTAGTATTCAACAATGAGGAAGTGTTCCCAATTTCCAATCTTGAAAGCATACTATAAATAGAAGTACCATCTGCATGAGTTATAGCACAAATTCTTCTAGCTGCCCTTCCAAATTCATATATCTGCAGAAGAGTTATAGAATCTGATTCATTACTACCCATTACATCATAGCCATCTGTTCCATTACTCCCCCAAACAGTTATTGTATCTGTAACGTTATTGTAACTCATAGGATAATCCAATGCATAAGCATAATCTGTATCTGGAGCACAAACATCTAATTCAAATTGCCAGGTCTCTGACAATGAAGAGTTTTGACCCTCGCTTGTAACTGCTTTAACATTCCAATAATAAACTCCAGAATCCCCATATCCAAAACCCCATAGGAAAGACGTTTCAGTTGTTGATCCTAACAAGGTAGTTCCATTTACACTATCTCCGTAGATATAATAGGTAATATTTACTCCAGAGGGTGCAGTCTGACCTCCCCAAGAAAGTGCTAAGGTTCCTACTTGTGTTGAGCCATTTAAAGGACCTGACAAAACCGGCGCTGTTGGAGTAAAGGTATAGGGTTTTATATTCACAAATAAAGATTGTGAATCATTAAAGGACTTCCCATAGTCCCATACATTCACGATCTTTTCAATAGTTATATTTCCATCTTCATTTCCAATACCATCTGTATAGCTCTCTACATTTATCTCTCTAATATGTGACGAAAAATACTGAAGCTCTTCTTCATCAAAAGTATAATTCGCCCAAGCGCTTCCACTTGCATTACTAAATGAATAATTCTGCCATAATATTCTTTCCACACCATCATCGCAAATCATGTTTACTTTTCCCTCCCCAATTGTTAATCCATACGCACTCCAATTATAAGTTATATAATAATCAACTTCGGAATGCTCTTCATATCTTAGGCCTGGAGTTGTTGTAAAATTATAGAACACGCTGTCCGAAGAACAATTAGAACCCGTACATCCAATGCCAACACTATTATTAGTTATCGTAGTCTGAGCTCTTGTATCATTCATACCTTTGGCAATCAAAACTTTCTTCCCATTTGTTGAACAATTCATCGTAAAGTTAAAAATTTTGTCTTGACTTATATTCAACGCTTCCAATTGCCAAGATATTTCCCCAGAACTATAACTCCCACTATCTGAAATATTAGTTACATTACAAGCAGGAGGAATTGAGAGAGTTACATTCCATGTCGAATTAGTTATACTCAAATCTCCTACATTAGTCACCGTTAAATTATATATCTGATATTCATTAGGTTCTGCTGAACGATCTTTATAACTTCCTATAGCAAGGATACCAAAAGACAGGTGAGATTCTTCAGAATATTTTGTAGTATTCATTTCAAAATCCTGAGCCTCATAACTATTTTTATCACCCCAAGTTAGATTATATCTTAAGATACCTCCTGCAAATTGGTCGATATCTGACAAAATCTTATATTCTATTATCTTATATTCACCATCATCAATCGTTCCAAAATCACTCGAAGAAAAACTTATTCTTCTATTAGGTATATCTGTTGTCCCTACAGATGAACCATCTAATGTTTGACCATACGCAGTCCATCCTGCAGAAGTTGTCTCCACAAAACTTATATCTGAAGCTATTGCACATCCTTTATTATAAACAGCCAATCTAGAATAAATCTCTGTATAGCTCCCTACCTCTTTTAATGTCTCACGCACAACCTCCAAAATAGC
>JAGLLG010000046.1 GCA_023140635.1 Candidatus Pacearchaeota archaeon
ATGGAGCAAAACAAGAGAACGCGTGTTCTGAAAGGTTTCGATAACTCAAAAGTTAATGTTCTTGTTTGCACCGACGTCGCAGGAAGAGGTCTTGATATTTCAGGAGTTTCACATGTTTATAATTATGATTTACCCCTAGACGCAAAAGATTACATCCATAGGATTGGAAGGACAGCTCGAGCAGGAGCTGAAGGTATTGTAATAAATATTTTAGCAAGCAGAGACTATAATAATTTCATGAATATACAAAAACATAATCAGAGCCTTGTAGTAGAGAGGCTTATGACTCCAGAGTTCAAGAAGATTTTTGTAAAGTTTGATTCTCCTAGAAGACCTCGAGGTAGATTTGGTAATGGGGATAGACCTCAAAGAACAAATTTTCACGGGAAAAATATGAAAGGTAAGAGATCTAATGGAAATTCAAGAAGAAATAGACGTTAGAAACTTTTATAAGAAGTTAAAATATATATTTTTATGAAAAAAGTTTTGGTGTTATTAGTATTCTTTGTCTTAGCTTTAAATGTGTCTGCTATGGCTGCGAATGTTACAGTAGTTAGCGACGACGTTTATACAGGTGCTATCTTAAAATTACGAAGCTTAGAAAGTGAAAGTTTAAGTGATTCTTATTATCCTTTTTTTGTAGGAAAGAATGTCGGCATAATTAAGTTTGAGATTGAGACAGGATTATCCGAAGTTAATTTGAACCTACGTTTTACCAATAATGGAGACATCATTCTGAATGTAGAAGAAGGACCTTTTGCTATTAATGGTTCGGAAATTATATTAGACTTAAGAGAGACACCAAATATCACACTAGTTGAAGAAGATGTTCAAAACGTTTCTGAAGAAGTTAATGAAGAAAACATCTCTAAATTCGAGAATGAAAATGCAACCCTTAGAACTCACGAAGAATTAGTAGGTTATGCAACTAAGGATAACAGTCTAGCACCAACCAATAATTATGCCTTAGGCGGACTTGCAATTCTCTTTATAGGACTTTTTATGTTCTTCATTGTCCGGAGCGCATATCAAAGCGGAGCAAAGGCAGAGTTAAGAGAATTAGAAAGAATAGATAAGAAACTTGATGAATTGAGTAAAACTAAGCGGAAATAAATTGATTTAAGCTACCTCCTAGCTATCCACCCCTCTCCGTTAGCTTCCCAAGACGCACCATCCATCACCCTATCGACCGCACGGATTACCTCATCTCGCCCCCTGTCACCGTTACGAGCAAGGTCATCGTACAAAACCTGTAATTTAACTATCATTTTCACCTCCTCAATTAATCTGAGGGTTTTTCCTTTATATAGAATTATGAGCTTTGAAATATACTTAAGATTACCATCTGATTTAAATAGCGTTTGACTGAGAAGTGATAGTAGCGATTTTAAGCAATTAATAAAATTTATGGAAGACAAGAACAAATACAATACTCTGACAGACTTTTTACCGGAAGGAAAAGGGATTATTTATGTAGATACTTGTGGACTCGAATGGGTTTGCACAATTTATCACAAAAGAGATACAAAACATGAAAAGGCTTCGTTAAAAAAATTAAAAAGTTTTTGTAGAACCTTTCGAAAAAGAGGATATGTTTCAACGAGTGAAGGAGTATCGAATGAAATACAAAAGAGTAAAAACTATTGGATTGAGAAAAAGAAAGAGTTCAAGAAAATTAGAGGATATATTAGATCTGGAGGGTATAGAAAAATACGAAACAGAGGTCCTTCCAGGGAACGATACCATTATTTTACAGAGTGGCTGAAAGCGAATAATAATCTGTATGATATTTTAAGAGAAGGAATCGAACTTTATTCTCCAAATCACAACTTTCTTAATCCTAAGGAAGTGGAAAAATTTGTAGGGAGTTATAGAAAATTATCTAAAGTTAATAAAGGTCTTGTTTACACAACTCTTAATTCTGGTTCTGGAAACGGAATACTTTCTGCGAACTCCTCCTTGCTTAAAGTTTATCGTCGTGGAGTAAACGAATTCGATCTAAAAGGATGTTTTATATGTGATTCAATGAATGCTAAAACATTACCTCTAAGCTAATAAGGAAGATTTATAATTCTCTATAACATTATCTGATTATAAGATTTTATTCAGTGTTTAATTGGTAAAAATTACTTCAAATGTTTTTCAATAGAATTCTTAAATACCTTATAGTATCTTTCTGAAATTGCTGTCGCCTTGGATTTTAATTTTTGTTCATCCATCGTAACAAGCCTATAATCTTTTAACACCACCTTCCCATCGATATAAACTGTATGAGCCTTTCCAGTTTCTGTAAAAATTAAATCTGCTAAATGATTAAATCCAGGAATAAAAGGCAAATCATTTTTATTCCACATAACCAAATCTGCTTTTTTACCCTCTTCAATAGTTCCAATCTTTTTTTCAAGCCCCATAGCTTTAGCTCCATTGATTGTTAACATTTGAAACAGTTTAATATAATCTATAATATTCGCTTTTCCAGAAATATCCGACATCCTGTCGTAAGCTGCTCTCGCTTCCCCTCTTACTTCGTTTGAATTATTATTAATCGCTGCATCAGAACCTAGCGCTACATTAACACTTGCATCGATTAATTTTTTAGTCGGGCATATTCCTACAGATACATAAGAATTAGCTCTTGGACAATGGACAACATGTGCACCTGATTTGGATAGATAATCTATTTCTTCAGAGGTTAATTTAGTCATGTGAGCCAATGATACTCGAGGATTCAATGCACCGATTTTATGCAAATGTTCAATAGGTCTCCTCCCAGTTCTTTCTTTAACGTGATTCACGTAATCATCTCCTTCTGCCGCATGCATATGAAATCCTACATTATATTTTTCTGCCAACTTTTGCATCCCTAAAATTAACTTATCTGAACAATATCTCACATTTACAGCTCCAAAATACACCCTTACTAAATCACTGTGATGTTTGTTATGGATTTTTTCAGCGAAGTCTAATCTTTCTTGTGTCTCCCAAGTTTTTGCCCTCACTGAGCTTTTTTTATTTTCTGCAACAATGTCCTTTGATATAATTGCGCATGCTGCTCGGACACCCATGTTATTGTATGCTTTTACCGCCGTTTCAATTTCTGAACCCACCGAATAAAAACAAGTTGTTCCAGCTTTTAACCCTTCCAAGATTGCAATATAAGACATCCAATATTTATCCGTATCTTTCTTAATATTATCCGTTGCATGGAGTAAATCCATTTGTTGATCATGATTTAATCCTACCCCTAATGCTCTATTAAGCTGCTGAGATGCATGAAAATGGGCATTTATGAATCCTGGAGTCACGAAAAAATCTCTACCATTTACAGTCTTTGAATCTTTAGAAATAATTCCCTTTCCAATCTTACTTATATTATCTTTTTCAATTAGTATATCTACATTATTATATCTTTCAAAATTTTTCCCTATGTATGCTGTAGTATTTTTAATAAGTGTACTCATCAAACAGAAACAGTTCATTTTATTTTTAAATTTGTCGCATAATCAATTTTATAAGGTCTAAAGTTTTATAATAATCATGGGATTTTGGCCAATAGTTTTAAACGTCCTTCGGAACAGCGACGTCGTGTTGTTGTTAGTGGACGCTCGGATGCCTGAGATTACTCGGAATTCTGAGATTGTTACGAAGGTTGAGTCGATGAAAGACAAACGGTTGCTTATTGTTTTTAATAAGAGTGATTTAGTTGGTCGAAAAGCGATTGCTGAATTGAAAACAGAATACCCTAATGCGTTTTTTGTTTCGGCTAAGAAAAAAATTGGGGTAAGTAAGTTGAAAGATATTTTGGAGAACATGGCCGATAATTGGTATCGTCCGAGTTTGAGGATTGGATTGGTGGGTTATCCTAATGTGGGTAAATCTACTTTGATTAATTTCCTTGCGCCTTCAGTCCAAGCTAGGGTTTCCCCAATTCCAGGGACTACGAAGAAGACTATATGGGTTCGTTCTGGGAAATTGAGGATTATGGATTCTCCAGGTGTGATTCCGTTTGGGGATAAGAATGTTCAGATGGGGATGTCCGCGGCAAAGGATCCTCATAAGATTCGGAATCCAGATCGGGTTGCAATAAAGATAATTGAATTTTTGATGGGGAAAGATAAGGAGATTTTGAAGAGAGTATATGGAGCTACAGGGGATGATAGTTATGAAGTTTTTTCTGATATTGGGAAGAAGAAGGGATTTCTGATTAAGGGTGGCGAAGTTGATGAGAATCGAGTTGCAATTAAGGTGATTGATGATTGGCAGAAAGGTAAGATAAATTTGAAGTAATATTTATAAGGGGAATTTGTTAGATAGTTTCGTCCTCCCATAGCTCATTGGTAGAGCAGGCGGTTGTAGCCCGCTGTGGCCCAGTTCGATTCTGGGTGGGGGGATGATACCTTCTTGGCATAATGGAAAGACTCAGCTTTATGTTGAATCCGAACAGACTGTTTATTATAATAGCCTGAGTTAATACAATATGAAGCTAGATCCGTATAACCATAAAGAGAAATACATGAAGTGGAAAGAGGAAGTTAAAGAAGCTGGGTGTGTCGAAGGTATTTCTAAAGCAAATTCTGATTTGACCTTGCGATATGTTTTTGATATGGAAGTTGGAATTAATGTATCGGCAAAAAGCGTTAAAGGGGCTAGGAGCTATATTCGACTTAATAATTTGAAACAAAGAATGATATTTTTATCTAAAAGGTTTGAGGAATATTATAGTATTGAGAGTCTTACAGATTTAACAGAGATTCAGGTAGTTACTTATTTTGCTAAGATTAGAAGTGGAGAGATTAGAAAGATGGATGGTGGCGTATACAAATCAGTTATAGATTTTATTCAAATTTTTAAATCATTTTGGCATTGGTATATGAAGGTAAGTAAAAAACAAGGGATAAAGATTTTGGATATTACTGAAGAGCTTGATTGCTCGAAAGAAAAACCTGATTGGGTTTATCTTAATGAAGCTCAGGTTAGGAAAATGTGTGATAAAGGGAAGCATAAATACAAAGTTTTTATTATGTTTTTGTTTGATACAGGCATAAGGGCTCCAACAGAACTTATGAATATAAAAGTTTCAGATTTTTATGAGGACTTTAAAGAACTTAATATTAGAACTGAGGTTGCGAAAAAAGGATCTTTTGGGCGTAAGATTAAACTTATGCTTTGTTCTGAACTTGTTAAGGATTTTATTAAGGAAAAGGGATTGAAAAATGATGATTTTGTATTTCAGATATGCCCTACGGTTGTTAATAGATACTTGAAACGACTTGCTAAAAGGCTTTTTGGAGAGGAGAAAACATTGGCGGGACAAAAATATTCTGATCTTACTATGTACGATTTTCGGCATTGTAGTTGTTGTTATTGGCTTCCTCGTTATAAGAGTGAGTCTGCTTTAAAGTTTAGATTTGGCTGGAAGAAATCAGATAAGATTCATTATTATAGTGAGATGTTGGGAATGAGAGATACAATTTCTGAAGATGATATGTTGGTCGATGTTACGAAGACCGAATTAGAGAATCGGTTGTTGAAAACAGAGAAGGATTATGAAATATTAAAAGAAGAGCTTGACGCAATCCGAAAACAGTCTGAGATTATGAAGAGATTGGTTGGGGAGAATTTTGGGAATATGGGGAGATTGGCTAATGTTATAGGGAATGAGAAAATTTTTGTTGTTGGGGAGTAAAATAGAATTATTAACGTATAGGATATTGATTTCTGATTTTTTAAATGCTCTAACCGAATGGTCATACAAAGTGTACAAAATCAGTGAGCTTTTAATTCTTCTCTATTGGGGATAGAGCCTATCTGCTTCTATAGTAACAATCCCAGATATCTTTCTCATGAAAAGAACGGAGATGTCAAAGTATCCTTTATCAAAAATAATCTTTTCATTAATATTTCCTCTAGGGTATTGTTTAGCTTTTTCTAGGTAGGCATTGTTTATTATAGATTTATTATGTATAATAATATCTCTTGTTGCTTTTAATTCAATGAATTGCCCTACTACCTCTTTTGGAATACCAAATCTTGTAATATTCATGAAGTATTTCATATATTGCTCTGGTTTCGCATAAAAAATTGTTGCTAACTTTTTACTTATTGTTCTTTCTATGATTTCTTCTTTGTCTTCTGATTTAAGTATATCTTCAAAGTCGATATTTTTACTTGTATCTATTCCTTCAGAATTCAATAAAATTCTATCTGGATGTTCTTTTAAGATGATAAGTAGACATGATTCTAAAAAATCTTCAAATTTTGAAATTAGGGTTACAAAAAATGACTCATATAATTCTCTAGACAGAAATTTATCATAAATACTCTTAAGTTCCTCCTCTGTTCTTTGTGCGAATTTGTCTTTAATATCAGTAATGTAATATTTTTTATCTTCGTTATTTCTCGAGGTTTCATACTCCCATTTTTTTTCTTCTAATATGAGTTTTACTTGTCCTAGAAAAACTAAAGTGTCATTCATATCGCTTACTAAATTTAGATGTGACCTATAGATTTTTTTAGATATTTTACTTTGTTTGAGTTTTTTACCCATTAATTTATTTTAGTGTTTTATTCTACTTAAACATTACCTACAGAACATATACATGTACAGGTTCATTATAGTTATTCTTTTCAAAAATGCGGAAGGGGGAAATTTGTAGGCAGGATGGTAAACCTTATTTGTCTATGCCATCCTTTGTAAAAATATTCAAAGCTTTCTGGCATTGGTGGCAAATAGTTAATAGAAAGAAAGTATTTTTAGCCTTGTCAAAACCTAAAACACCGACGGAAATTTCAAAAGAAGTAGAACTTAATTTAGGATATATCAGCAATATTATTATTTCTTTAATGAAGAGGAAATTGATTGAATGTTTGAACCCCGGAGAGAAGAGGTATAGACTTTATCGGAGGACTAAGAAAGGTGAGGGATTGATTGGAGAAATTAGGAATTAAAAAATATTTTTAAAATAATTTCTGGTTTCGTTATGAATGTAATCGCTCCAGACATTATTGTTGCGCCTAGAATAATCAAAGTAAGCCAAAACATCCTTTTTTGCACCTTGTTGTTATATTTAATATTTTTTAAACTAATAAATAACTCCGATTGTTTTATTATCTTTGATATGTGTTTATCAATCAATACCACTCTTTCTTTCAAAAATTCTTTAACTCGTGGGAATAGCTTTGTCTTTTTGTAATCAATAAATGGAGGATTATCTGGAATAGGCACATAATTTTCAAATTCTTTGGTTATATTCTCATAAAGAAAAATTGACGATAGTATTCTTTCACGATGCCTTATAGCTTCCCCCAACTTCATTTTTTCCAGTTTTTGGAAAAAATCTAAGTTCATCTTAATTACTTTTTGTTCCCAATAAAAAACAAATCGCTCCAGAGCAAATATGTCAAAAGAGATATCTCCAAGATCGCCGTCAATTTCTGCCTCTTTAGAAGGATAATAATTTGCTGAAGCCTGATTGTAATCTGCTAAAATTATATGATTTCTAAATTCACCTTGTTTTTGACGATTAAAATCTAAAAAGTATTTTTTATATATGAAGGGATAATACATATCTATTCCAAAGCATTTGAAGAAGTCAATGTTTTTTTGAATCCACCCCTGTTTCTTTTTTGTACTCGTTTTTGGAAAACTTATAGACAGAACATCAAAAGAGGGAATAACATCAACAGGATCTACATCTTCTCTACTTAAGAAATAGCCCTTAAGGTTATTTTTTATGAAATTGTAAACGCCTAATTTTAGTGAATGAGACATTTCGGTAATTGCTTTTTCTTTTTGTATAGATGGATGTATGTGTGTTATATATGACCCCTTTGGGGTTTCTATTTTCTTGTCTATTGTTTTATGAAATTTTTGAACGACTTCATTCATCTTTTCTGATATTTTGTCATCAAATAATACTTGAAATTGTAAAATCACTACTGAGGGTAGAGATTTCATAATCTTAATTTCTATAAAATCAATATGTTCTGGCAAATCCCAAAAAGCCATATCTTGCAATACCTTTCCTTTAAATCTTTTGTCTCCAATACATGGCAGATTTGCCATCGCTCCAGAACTTAAAGATTTTTTAGGCTTAAGTATGTCTTTTATAATGTTTAAACGCCTGTCATGTGTATGCTGTGAAGTCCCAGAGTATATATTTTCTAAACCTTTTTTCAAGTTTCCAAATTCAGAAGGTGTAAATAGCTCTAAGAAAATAAATCCGTGATTTTTAATTTTCTGTTTTTTGGGTAACATACTTAGTTCATTGTCTCGCTTATCACTATCCTCTTTAATTTTTTTTATAGCTTCTTCTTCTGTTCTCGAGGTCATAAGAAATCAATTTGAAATTGACTTAAATTCTTTATTGTACTCTAGAGATTGATTAAAAGCCCACCAATTTTGGACATAAGCTACGGACGCCCCAACCAGAGTTCATTGGTGCATAGAAAAATACTCCAACCAAGAGCGTGACATTTTCGAACTATTATTCTCTCCTAGGCTTTAATCTTTTCTAGTTTCTCGCTACCCTCAATCATTCCCATCTTCAAAACCATCCTCATAAGTTCTATTCAAGACATTATCTATCTCTTCATCAGTCCTAGAGTTCTTGATTGCTTCTCTATGCCTTTCAATATATACATTAGTCATTTTCACCTCCTGCAAACTCCTCTTCAATAGTTTTCTAATAAGGCTACTTGTACCCATCCAAATTAAACCCCACATAATAATTAATATTAATTCACCAAGAAGATTGTAACTCAAAATAGCTATTTGCGTATTCATAACAAACCTATATGATAAAAATCCCGTAATTATAAATATGGCAGAACGCTCAACAAATCTTAATTTTACAATATTATTCCCCATTATCTTCTTCGCCCCCCATTAACCCACCCCTCATCCAACTCAATCCCAATCCACTTCCTCCCCAACCCCCCACAAGCCTTACAAGTCGAACCACTCCCAGCAAACGGATCAAGAACAACATCACCCTCTTCCGAACTATGCAGAATCATCTTCTTCAACAAATCCAATGGTTTCTCATGAGGATGAGTCTCTTTATTATGATTAATATGACTGCAAGTTTGAACATCTGAAAAATTCTTAAAATTATATTTAGGCTTCCCTTTTTCTAAAACTAAAATTAACTCATACTGATGTCTAAATGCCCAACCAAGTCCGAAGTTATGTTTCTTCCAAACCACTAAATGCCTAATCTTAAACTTGGTAT
>JAGLLG010000047.1 GCA_023140635.1 Candidatus Pacearchaeota archaeon
ACATATGTCAGTAGGCTATACACTATGGATTAAATTAGAAAAGCAAAGTATAATTTTGTAAAGATTATTACCTTTAAAGGAGTAACAAGAGAGAAAGATTTAAAAACAGATTATACTCTCAATTGTAATAAGATAAAATGAAAGATTTAACTAAAAAACTAGATGAAAAGGCGTGTGAACTTCTTGCTAAAGAATTAAGAGGAATAAGTATGTTTAAAGGTAAATCAATGGAAGAAATAGCATCTAAACTACCCGAATACTTGGGATTAAGCCGCCAAATAAGCACCCGAGAAGGGATTGTTGGAAGAAGTTTTGGGATGTTCTCGGCCATGGTTTATGATTTGAAAACACAGGAAAAAGCTTATTTAAATGACTTAGCAGAAGCAAAGAAGAATCATTTGGATAAAGGGGTAAATCTTTTTTCAAAAGATTTTTTATACGGAATATTGGACAAAGGTATTAAGCAAGATATTGCTTATGTTGTCATGGGGCATAGATAAGGAGAAACTAATAAGTTAAAAGATACCTTCAACTATTCGGATATTATTTGATAGAATAGTGTCCTGATTCTTAAACAGAATATCTCCCTTAAACTTTTTCCCCTCGAGAAATGATGGCATCCAGTATTTATCGTCTACCCACATCTTATCGTAAGGAATTGAATTTATATTAAACCATTCTGGCCTCATTTCTTCAGTTTCCCGAGGCATTCCGTAAACTTTCAATGCTCTTAAAAAATGAATCTCTAAGGTCTCTTCAACTTCTTCAGTAAATCTAAAATTGATTAGTCCTACCTTCTCTAGTTCTCCTGCTAGAATCCCTGCCTCTTCAAATAGTTCTCTACGCGCGGCTTTGTTAATCGTTTCTCCAGCTTCTACTTTTCCTCCGAATCCGTTCCATTTACCTTCACCGAATCCTTTCTTTTTTAGACCTAAAAGGATTCTCTGATTCTCCTCATCATGAAAAAGAACAACCGTCATCAATTTTTTCTTCTCAGTCATGTGGATTAATATGTTTGAGGTTATAAAAGAATTTGCGTGGTTGGTGTTTCTAGGATAGGATTTTACTTAAACATCACTCAACAATTTTTATATCTTTAATTGAATCATAATCAGTTCTATCTCGTACAGCCCAATTTGCGAGATTAGTAAAAAAAGAACGTGGACAGTCTGTATATCTTGTTTGGATATGTTTATCAGTGATACCATAAATATAACCTTCTATATAACCTTCTATATTATCTGAACCGGAACTTTCTTTTAGAGTAATCCTGATTCTCTGTCCTAACTTTAATTCATTTACTATATCTGTCAATTTTGAATTTAATCCCTTGTACTCTTTAACTTCCATTTATTTAAAATTAATCCTAACTTTATAAGTTATTATATGTCCTATTAGATATATTGTCTTGGTTTAAGTCGGACGCCCGGAACAGGACTTGAACCTGCGACCTATGCCTTAGGAGGGCATCGCTCTAATCCAAACTGAGCTACCCGGGCTTTAATGAGGGAAGGAGGATTCTACTCAAACTTCACTCTAAAATTTTGTCAATCTTACTTTTTCTTTGGACAAAATTCGAGCAA
>JAGLLG010000048.1 GCA_023140635.1 Candidatus Pacearchaeota archaeon
GATTTTTTCCAGTATTGATAAGTCTATGTCCTGATCTACCAGGGATGAGATAAATTTTACCTTTTTTCATATTTATTTTCCGAACATTATTTTTTTCCTTAATCAAAAGTTTTCCATTTCCCTTAATCAAAACATAAATTTCTTCAACAGGATTCTTGTGCCTATGACCCTTTGTCATAAAATATTCTTTTCCAATTTTCCCAGACTCGATAACAGTTAAACCGGTCTCAAAACTCTTAAAGTCCTTGATATAAACAGTATAGATCAAAGGATTTCCCTTTATCCCAGATTTAAATCTCTCTTTCATATCATCATACTTTCTTACAGTCTTCTTATCACATACTTTCTTCAAATTTTTATAATCTACTTCAATCATGTTTTTACAATATTTTTACATTTAATTTTCCCACTAATACCCTGGATATTTTCAATACTAACATCCAAAATCCTCTGCAAAGCTTCTTGACTATTAAACGCATTATGAGGTGTTATGATTACATTATCAAAGGTCAACAACAAATGATTTTCAAGCAAACCCTGGAGATTCTCTTTTGGAAAATTCTTGGACAACAACTGTATCTCTTCCTTAATCAAAGACTCTTCCTCTAAAACATCCAAAGCAACCCCTCCTAAATTTCCTTTCACTAGAGTTTTTACAAGAGCTTTTGTTTCAATAAGTCCTCCCCTCGCTGTATTAATTATATACGCATCTTTTTTAATTAATTTTATATTTTTATTATTTATCAAGTGATGAGTTTTTTTATTATAGGGACAATGTAAACTTATCACGTCGGAATTTTTCAACAAATTTTCTAAAGAGACAAATTTCAAACCAAGTTTTTTCTCCGCCTTTTTATCCCTATGAAGATCATAAACTAAAATATTCATGTAAAATCCTTTTGCAATCCGCGCTACATGTTTTCCAATATGCCCTAAACCAACAATTCCAAGAGTTTTCCCCTTCAAATCAAACCCCCTCAGCCCTTCCAAGGAAAAATTTCCCCTTACAGTTCTTTCATAAGACTTATGAATCTTCCTAGACAAAGAAAGAATTAATGCGAAAGTATGTTCTGCTACAGTATTCTCACCATAATAAGGGACATTCATTACACTAATCTTACGTTTCTTACATTCTTTGATATCTATATGATCAAACCCTGTAGATCTTGTAATCACAGCCTTTAATTTTTTAAATTTCTTTAAAATCTCCTTATCAACTTTAGAATAAATAAAAACTGAAACAGCATCGACATCCAGGACAGAACCCACATTTTTATTATTTAAAACATCTTTAAAAAAAACTAAATTATGATTTTTTAATTTGCTTTTAAGATATTCTTTTTCCCAATCTTCTATCTCAAAAAATCCAATTTTCATTTCCAAACCACCTTCCTTATCTTATCAGAAATCTTCAAGGGATTCTTACTCTGCCAAACATTCCGTCCAATAGCAAATCCGACACACCCTACAGCCATCGCCTCTTTCATCTCCCTAATCAAATCCTTCTCGTTCTTCTTTTTTCCGCCTGCGATAACAACCCGAGTCTTTCCAGCACTTTTAACCGCCCACGCTAAATCCTCTTTCTTACCATCCGATTGAATCTTGATTATATCTGCACCAATCTCCAACCCAACCCGAGTAGCATAAGCCATCAAATCTTTTTTCTTTTTCCCAGAAACACCTTTTCCTCGAGGGTAAATCCAACAAATCACAGGCAAACTCTTCTTATGTGCTTCTCTTTGGATATTCTCAAATTCAACGAACATCTCTTCTTCATGTTCACTCCCGATATAAATCGTATACCCTACAGCAACTGCACCAAGACTGATCGCCTCTTTTATAGTACAAAGTTGTTTTGATATTGGCTCACCTTTAACCAAATTAGTTTTCCCATTAAGCTTAACGATTAAAGGAACTTTGCTCAACTTTATCTCCTCATTATATTTTTCCGCTATCCCCTTCTGAAAAATAAGCCCGGTATACCTCCCTTCCTTTGCAATCTTTATAATATACATAGGGTCAACATTCTTATCATTAAAATCCGTCGGACCATGTTCCAGCCCCTGATCATAAGCCAAAAACAACGCCTTACCTTTTCTTGTGATTTTATTTAAGTTCAATTTCATTGTGATAAATAAAAAAGCTCATTGCATTCTTCTCGCATAAATTCCTCTACCAATACGAGCCTTGGCTTACTTTTTTCTAACACCTCCCTACATTTTAAATTGATTTGTTTCCATGAAAACTTACTGGAAGCAAAATAAGAAGCATCTTTAATAGTTGCCCCAAAAACTATTCCCTTCATCTTTGCCCAAATAGCAGCCGAGGCACACATAGGACAAGGCTCGTGAGTAACATAAAGAATACATCCCTCCAAAAACCTCGAATTAATTTCCTTACAAGCTTTCCTTATTGCAACAATTTCCGCATGAGCTGTTGGGTCAAGATGATAATTAAGTAATGTTTTCCCTTCTGCTAAAACCTTTCCATCTTTCACAATAATTGCTCCAATAGCATAATCCCCTTCTTTAGCAGACTTCCTCGCAACACTAATAGACTCTTCCATAAATTTTTTTTGTATTTTCATCTCAACCTAAACCTCAACAATTTATTCTTCGCCCCAAAATACCGAATCACAGACTCGCCCTCCCTCAAACCCAACCTCAAACTCTCCGGAATCGTCTTCCCTGCAATCACCCCCGCAACAAATCCCGAAGCAAACGCATCCCCCGCACCCGTCCTCTCGACAACCTTAACCTTATTCGGCTTCAAAAAATATTCCCTATCTCCATCGCTACAACTTATCAATTTATTCTTGTCCGTCACAACAACAATCTTCGGTCCCAATCCCCTCAAGCAAACCATCAGACTTCCCTTTTTCTTATGCTTCTTACAAATCATTTCCGCCTCCTCTTTATTCAAAATCAAAACATCACACAACTCTAAAACCGACGATAAATCCTCTCGCTTGATTAAATACTCGCCCGGATTAAACGCCAGCCTCGTACCCTCCTTTTTCAATTTCCTCGCAAGTTTTTCCTGCGTCCGAA
Organism: Candidatus Pacearchaeota archaeon; assembly: GCA_023140635.1. Taxonomy (GTDB): domain Archaea; phylum Nanobdellota; class Nanobdellia; order Pacearchaeales; family GW2011-AR1; genus JAGVXH01. Next base: position 3,051 of record JAGLLG010000048.1, read on the forward strand.
AACTCATCCCAAGCACCGAAGAGAAATACAACCAATCAGTCTTAAACTTCGGAATCTCACTCAACTTTATATCATTCCCAGGACCCTTGAATGTCAAAATAGTCCTACTCCTATCCTTACTATCAAGAATTATGGAATATCCCGTTTTACCCTTTACCTTCGAACCAAGAAATTTCACGTTTTCCTTTTTCAACATATTCAAAACATCCTGCCCATTATTATCGTCGCCAATTTTACAAATACAACCAGTTTCAAATCCCAAACGAGCAAAAGCAACCGCCACATTTGTTGCTCCACCGCCAATATCAAACTTAAGATCCTCAACGAGAATTTTAGAACCAGCAGGATAACTAAACGAATTACTCTTTTTATTAAATTCAGTATCTACAAAAGCATCGACGACAGCACTTCCAAAACTAACCACCTCAAATTTCTTCATTTTTCTAATTTATCTCCGAGGAGAACATTATTTCACTCCTTTTTCTCATTATAAGAGGATTTATTTAATTAAAAGCTTTTGTATTTCTAACTAAAATACTATAGCTAGGCTCTTCAAACACACTACCGAATCCCAGTCCAAACATAATCCGGACATCCACTAATCACTTGACTTCCAGCTTCTATAACCCTCAACAAATCACCATAATCCCGCGAATCTATCTCAACCGAAGAATCAGACTCCAACGAACTAACAAAATAATACTCCGGATTCCCAAAGAAATCATCCTGATACTCAACAGTCCATGTCGAAACAGCCTGTCCATCTAAGAAGTTTATCGACGCTGGATTGTTATTAACACTATCATCTCCGATTAAATCTGCTTCCCAAATAACGAACAAATCTATCACTTCTCCATCGCAGTCGGTTCCTTCTACCGTTAATGAAACTTGCTGACCTTCTATCGCCGACGCTGTTGACCAGTAGGCGTTTGTTAAAATGCATTGAGTTGAAGGGGTTGTTCCACCTCCACCTCCTCCGCTTGAACTTCCACCGTCGCTGCTTCCTTCATCATCTGTTTGCGTAGCAGTTGTTGTGAAAGTATTATCTCCAGAAATAGCATCATTTCCAGCTGAGTCATTACTCAAAACACGATAATG
>JAGLLG010000049.1 GCA_023140635.1 Candidatus Pacearchaeota archaeon
AACGAAAATCTGGATTTCTATATTATGTAGATGGAAAGGGAAGCGTTTGCGAGGCTAAGATGGCACGAGGGGGCAAGAAGAAAAAGAAAGTTGTCAAGAAAAAGGTTGTCAAGAAAAAAGTAGTCAAGAAGAAGAAGAAGTAAATCTTCTAAAAATTATTATTTTTTAATTTAATCATATTCAATGAATCTCCTCGGTTAGGGAGCTTGGGAGATTCATTATTTTTGTTCAAAATTTTCAATAGCTTCCTTCAAAGCATCCGCAGCTAGATTAGAACAATGAACTTTTATTGGAGGTAAGTCACCGAGAGCTTTCGCAACATCTTTATTAGTAATATTTTTAGCTTCCTCCAAACTCTTTCCCTTCGCCATTTCCGTAGTCATCGAAGATGTAGCAATTGCTGCAACACAACCCATCGTCTGAAATTTTATATCGGAGATTATAAAATTTCCCATTTGCGAAGCTTCCACGGTTCGCCCATTTAAGTTTTCTGATTCCAGGGAACCTATTTTTCTAAAAGAGGGAGCATTTTTAACATCCTTAATTCTGCTATCTTCAACCTTAATCATTATCTTCATAACATCTCCACAAGTAGGATTCCCCACAGTCGCTTCAGCATCAGGATTTTCCATCGCCCCCATATTTCTAGGATTTTTAAAATGATCAAGAACATTTTTACTATACATTAAATTACTCATCTCTATTCAATTCCTTAATTAGCTTATCAGCATCCACACCATGAGCCGAAGCGCCATCCTCAATTGTCTCAAACCGAGCCATCGGACAACCACCACAAAAAAGACCTCGATCAGCCAATTTCTTAGCAGCTCCACTATCCTGCTCAATTAACTCAGCAAAAGTCATACCTTTCGTAATTGTTTTAGTTTTCTTTTTTCCCATGATATTTTAATTTAAACGGCGAAACTTCCCGGAGTTTAAAAATAATTTTTCTAAGAGTTCCAACGACATAATCTATTTCCTCCCCAGTATTATCTCTACCAAGACTTAATCTTATTGAACTATTTAAATTCAATGGAGAAAGACCTATAGCCTTGAGAACATGACTAGGAGCGAGACTACGAGACGAACAAGCAGAACCTGTAGACGAACAGATTTTATTTACATCTAAATATGCTCCAATTGCTTCTCCCTCCACAGCCTCAAATGAAAAATTAATATTATTACAAAGCCTCTTATCTCCCTTAGGACCATTAAGCTTCGAATATGGAATTTTAGAAATTTCATAAATCAACTTATCTCTAAGCTTAATCATCTTTCGAATATCTCGAGACTTAGAAATTTTCACAGCCTTAGCAAAACCAACAATGCCTGGAATATTCTCTGTTCCACTCCTCATTCCAGATTCTTGTTTTCCTCCATGAATCAACGGATCAATTTTCGTCCCCCTTCTAATATAAAGCACCCCAACACCCTTAGGACCATTAATTTTATGGGCATTAAGCGTAACAAGATCAAGATTTTGTTTTCGCACATCAATCGGAACTTTTGTATAACTCTGACAAGCATCTATATGAAAATAAACTCCAGAATTCTTACAAATTTCTCCAATCTTTTTTATATCTTGAATAGTTCCAATTTCATTATTACCATGAATAACGGAGACTAACAAAGTTTTTTCACTAATAGCATTTCGAACATCTTCAGGATTCACAAAACCTTCCTTATCCACGTCGAGATAGGTCACCTTAAAGCCTTGTTCCTCCATCCAACTACACGAATTCAAAATACAATCATGTTCAATTTTAGTCGTGATAATATGATTTTTCCCAGAAGCAAGATTCTTCAATCCAACTCCTTTGATCGCCCAGTTATTCGATTCAGTCCCACTGCTTGTAAAAAATATCTCATCAGATCTAGCCTTAATCGATCTCGCAATTATCTCTCTACTCTCTTCAAGTGCCATTCCAGCTTCCTGTCCGAGCATATGCTGTGAGGAAGCATTTCCAAATTTCTCCAAAAAAAATGGCTGCATCGCTTTTAAGACCCGTTCATCAACTTTCGTCGTCGCTGCATTATCTAAATAAATTCTCTTTGCCATCAGTATTTCGGCTTACAACCACAATAATTTAATACGTCTTTGTTATACTTCTTACAAACATCACACAAACATTTCTTATCTTTAATATATTTCAAAATTCTCTGCATCTCACCTAACGCATTTTTTTGATCTTTAACAATAATTTTTGCTGATTTAACAATCTCTTTCTTCACATTTGAATTCAACTTAATTTTATTTGCTCTTTTATTAGACAAATATTGCGAGACCGCCGCCTTACTGATTCCGAGAATCCTGCCTGCCTGCTCATAACTCATTTCATGTTGCCGAGTTAACAGCTTGGCTAACTCTTTCCTAATTGCAGGGATGACATACCAAACTTCAATCTCTTGTGGTAACAAATACATGTTAACTATAGTTAACATTCATTTATAAATATATCGAAAATAGGGATAAACATTTATTTCTTCAACGGATCGCCGATATAAAGAACATAATCTCCCGTCTTCTGATCTGGGAGATACTTATTTGCTACTTCTAAAATCCTCTCCGGAGTAATCATGTTATAACCCTCTATAATAGATTCTGGCACTAAACCCTCGTCTAATTTTAATTCAATAGCTGAAATATGTCCTTCATTAGATTCAAAAGTTTTAGCAAGATTATATTTAGCACTTCTCTTAATCCTATCTACAATTTTATTGGAAACTCTTTGAGTTTTTATTCTTTCAATTTCTCCAAAAATACTATCCACTGCCTCATCAAGTCTATTCGCCGGAACATTCGCATTAAAGATAAATTCCCCACAATTATAATGACCATCATAGAAGGTGCTAACATTATATGCCAGTCCTTTTTTTAAGCCCATTTTCTGAAATAAAAAAGAATTTGTATCTCCTCCAAGAATCTGTGACATTGTTCTTAGTACATATTCATCTGGATGTGGTTCTGCAGGACATATAGAAGCTAAAAGTAATTGTGCCGAACTTTCTTTTGGATTATCTGCATTATATCTCTCTGGTGTAAATCGGTGAATAACTTTTTTCCCTTGCAGAGGTTTTATTTCTGGAAAGTTTTTTCTTGTATCCTTTCCCCTTAGCATGGCTCCAAAGTATTCATGGATAAGTTCTTCAATATTCTCTGGCAACCCCCCCACAAGGATAAGATCCATATTATTTGGATGAAATCCTCTTGAATAAAATTCTTTAATTTTTCTTAAATCTGCCCCTTTTACAACTTCTTCTCTTCCAAGATTAAATCTTCCCTTTGAATGTCCCCTATAAAAAACAGCATTAAATTCTTGATCAGCAAGATATTTTAAATTACTTTTAGTATCAGAAATTTCTCTTAAAACTCTACCTCTTTCTCCATTTATTCTTTCTCTATCAAATCTTGGTCTTAATGTGTGGTCTGAAACATAATCTAGCCATGTTCCCAAATCTTCCATTAGCATTTGTCCCACGAAAGAAGTTCTCCCAATATTTGTGTATGCATTAGAATACCCAAAAGAACCTCTAATTTCATCTGTAGTTGAAGGGTCATACTTTCGACTTCCACCGCTAATTAAACAATGTTCTAAAAAATGAGCCATACCCTCCTCTCCTTCTCTTTCATGAGAAGATCCGAAATTAACTCTTAATTTACTCGCAACTGTTTGAGTGGGAGTATTTTGCAAAGCCACAACTAAACCATTATCTAACTTATATTCTCTATACTTCCCATTAATAATTGCCATATAAAAAAGACAGACTCAGGTTTTATAAAACTTTCTTAGTGTAACTACTAAAGAATAACAGAGGTATTTAATTTAAATAACAGAGATCGCATCAACAGGACACACCGACTCAGCTTCCTTCTCACAAGTTAACTCTTCAACATCAGCCTTCACAGCAAACGCCTTCCCGTCCCTCATCTCAAAAGAACCTTCGCAAGTCGAAGCACAAGCCCCACAACCTATACACTTTTCCTGATCCACAACTATTTTTTGTGCCATGCTATTTTATCCCAACAACATTTATAAAACTATCTCAAGAAAAGATACTTGTAGAAAACTATTAGATCACCTACTAAGTAGTTCCGTCAAATTTATAAACTTATTCTCTTTTAATCAAATATGATACTCTGGATAACTCTC
>JAGLLG010000005.1 GCA_023140635.1 Candidatus Pacearchaeota archaeon
TGAAATTTATAATGATTTTAGATTGTTGCAGGGGTAGGACATATGTCCCTTGCTTCTACAGGGTGTTATATTTATGTTATATTTATATACCCACGAATAATTTCAAATCCTATGGATGAAATAAGGTTAATGGAGAGATTAGAGGGTGTTAAAGTATCAAAGATATGTCAGGCAGTAATAGATGTTGCCTGTGATTTCTCTTTGGAGTATTGCTTTAGAAATGATGTTCAGCATACTTCCTCGAATATAGGTATTGCTGCTAGTTTAAGAGATTCTTCAAGAGGGTTATTGATTGAAGATTTAGTTCAGCATCCATCCCAATTTGGGGATATGAGATATTTGTTGAATCAGGTTATTAAATCAAGAGGATTAAAACCCATAGGGATGAATCCATATAATCCAAAAATAAAATCCATTGAATTCAGACCGTATGCAACTGCAGATGAATTAGTAAAAAAAGTTGAACAGAACTGAACTTTTTCGAAGCTGCAAAATTCACAGAAATATTTATATACTATTTATCTCAAACAAGTGTAAATAAAGGAGGACAAAATGGAACCTAATACTGCTAGCGAGCTCGAGGAAGAAGAGTTTGACGACGAAGAGGAGCTTGAAGATGAAGGGGATCTACCCATAATAAAAAATGTCTGAGTTAAAAGAAGATTTCGAAGAAGGCGACTTTGAATTTGATGAAGAAGTAGCTGACGACGCCGACTAAATTTTTTATTTTCTTATTTTCTTTGTAACATCAACTCAATTTTCTTTGGGTCTTGAGTTATCTCTTTTACTATTGAAGCTGGACCGATAATTGTTATAGCGTCTTGTTCTCCGATGAGAATCTTTGCAATGTTATGTCTTATCTTATGAAATAAAGTTGTATTTTCACTTTCTCCTGAAATTGCTGCAATTTCAATTCCTTGGAAATCTTTAATGTTTCCAATTAGCGTCATTGAATTCTCAATCAATCTCACTTCTTCCTCTGGTTTTAATTTTCCTTGTAGAATAATAATTTTCTTATCAAGAATAAGTCCCATAATTTTCTTTATCCGTTCGATCACATTTTTATTTGCAATCTCTGAATATGGCATAAAATGAATTGTCAAATCCTTTTTTCCAATTTTCTTAGGTTTCCTTACACTTCTCTTTTTTTTAGTAGCCATCTTAAATTTTTTTCACTAACTTGAAAAGTCCTTCATAGAACTCTTCAATATTATCACCATTTTTTGCGGAGATCCCTATCACATCGTATTCGGGGAATGCACCTTGTACCTTTTTAATATTTGATTTTTTTAAATCTATCTTATTTGCGGCAATTAATACAGGAATTTTTCGAGCCACTAAATTTCCAATAATGGTAATGTTTACTTGCGAATAAGGATTCATCGTAGAGTCAATTAAGATGATGACTGCGTCCATGTCGTCGAGCCATTTGATTGATTCGATTATTCCTTGTGTAGCTTCCTTGGCCCTATTTTGTGCTTCTTTCCGTTTTAATCCAAATTTCATAAATTCTTCGAAATCAATCTTTGTAGCAATTCCCGGTGTGTCTATTAATTTGAATTCAATTTTCTTTCCATCTTTTTCAAGGATTACCTTTTCTTTAATTTGGATTTCTCTTGTCTCATGTGGCATCTTGCTCACACTCCCTAGATCTTCGCCTAACCAATCTTGACATATTCTGTTAGCTAAACTTGTTTTTCCTGCATTTGGTGAACCGTAGAATCCTAATTTTATTTCTCCCTTTTTTTTAAAAAGTCCCGAAAAAATTCTCCTTGCAAAATTTTTTATTATTTTAATCATCTTTATTTGTTTAAATTTCTTTAATTTGTCTTGTGACAAAGTCACGCGAGAAATTCGGTCTCGCTTTGTTCGCTGCGAATTTTATCATCTTATAATCTCTTTTGGAATTCAGATTTATTAATGTTTCTTTCGTTTTGTTGTTGAGTTGTAGTAGCAATTTTTTTCCTAGCCTTCCGGTTTCTAAGATTGGCAGTAATTTTACTAATAGGGATAATCTCCATCATTCCAGTTCTCTGTCCATGTGATTTCTTAATTACATAGATTATTCTTTCGCTAGACCATCCTTGTTTTCTCAATGTCTCAGTAATTATATTGTCAGTCTGGTTTCTTGCTCGTGCGTTTGTAATGTACATTAGGAGATTGTATAGTTCTCGACGATTACTAAATAGGTAACTCTCATAGTGTCTAGTATACCAAATCTGTAAAATGGTGTAGATGATTAAAGCAAAAATAATTGCAAGAATCACATTGACAATTGCGCTGATGATAGGCTTACAATCGCTACGGCAGGTGCTAGAATCCTCGCCCAAATCTTTTTCACATATATTATTAAAATTACACGTAGCATCAATATCAGCTTCGATAACTATCATACTTAATTTTGGAGAAATAAAAAATGTTGTTTCATCTGGGCTTTCATAATAGAACTCAAAACTCTTTTTTTCATTCCCATCAAGAATTATTACTGTTGCATTATCTACAGTTCTTGCTCCAGATAATTTATTAAAATAAATTTCTTCCCTAGGACGATTAATCACGAAGTAACTTTCATCCTCACTGGATGAATTGATATTAAAGTTATATGTTCTAAACGTTTCTATGACCTCTCCACTCCATTTAGAAATGGAAAATACTCTTGTTGAAAAGGAACCTTTAATATTTTGAGTTTGCCAATTTAAGATAGGATTTTTATAATCTTCTAAATCCCCATAGTTTGAACTCCCTGCAATATTTGTAATAATTTCTGGATTGATATATTTAAGTTTAGTCCAAAGAAAGGGGTATGTATCTTCATTTGTAATAATTTCGGTAGGGATATCTAATGAATAGAGATCTTTCGCAATAGCTAAAAAATCTTCGTCTTCAATTGCATTGGTTTGTGCTCTTGTTAGCCTAATTAATTCATCCTTATAAAAAGAAAGGTCTATGTTTTTTTCTAGGGCTTCTTGATACCAACTAGGAAATGTGTTGATTTTTTTGATGATATTATCCAAACTTTCATCTTTATTAGAAAGTGTGGCATTGATAGCTTCTTCAGGATTTATTGTATTAATAACAAAACTCTTTTTTGAAGCTAAGTCTTCCCTAGTACTGACCTCAACACTAATAGTATAGTTTTTTATCTCAGTAAATGTATGGGTAACTGAATTTGTCGTCGTCGTATAACTTTTATTTCCAAAGTTCCATTTGTAAGTCAAAGAAGCATTAGGAAGGTCATAATCTACATTAATGTAATAACTAATTGGAACTCCTGCAGGAGGATTTAATGGAGAAAGTGAACCGATAATTGGTGCAGGTAGTCTTTCAACATTCTCTTCAAAAAGTTTTTCATCTCCAATGTAAAGAGAATATGTTCCATTTTCTGAAATGTTGAATTCTGTAAGACTTAAATCAAGAACACCTGAAAAATCAACTGTTGCGGGAATTGATTCTAAGGTATAGATCTTCTTTTCTAAATAATTTTCGCCTCCTTTAGTATATTGCAATGTAACATTGTAAACTCTGAGTGTTTGAGGAATGCCTGAGAATTCTAACGGTAAAATACATCCCTTAGAACAGTTTCTATCGTATCTTGTTTCAATTAGATCATCTGCCATCAGAGTTGCTCCAGCTAAATCAATATCCGCTGAACTAAATGAGCTGGCGTTGGCGTATTCTGCTGTCCGAGCAAAAATTGCATAATCTTTTGTACTAGATTCTAAACCTTGAGAATAAACAAAGCCGCAGTAATCTCCAGAGTATTCTTCATAGATATAATAGTTTGTTAAGCTATCTGAAGAGATACAAATTGGGTAAGATCCCTCTTCGAAGATTTCTATTTCTTCAGGGGCATCAATTTGACATCCCTCTTCTAAATTGGGATCATAACTACACTCACCTAAGTAACCTCCACCGTCCTTCGGATAAATTTTCATATTCAAGGTTTTGTCGTCTCCGCTGCTTATGTAAGCTCCAACTTGTAGAGCACCTGTTTCAGAAATTGTTATCATTTCGCAATATTCAGAGGTTCCAATCAACGGACCTTGTGATGGGATGTCAATGTCGTAACATCCCCAAAATTTAGGGGAGAAAATATCCGAGAATGCACTAAATTTCCAAGTGCTATCTTCGAAAAAATCAATTGATAATGGATTTCGGCTATCTGTTCCAAAATTGCTTTCAATGGAAAAATCTAAACTTGTTAAAACAATGTTGGTTCCATCTAAAATAAAACCTCTGTAGAGCGGTTCTGAATCGATATTAAATGTTTTGTCTATTGAAGCTGAGGAAGAACTATAATCTTTGGAACAATCTGAGGGTGAGCATTGGTGAGTAGCCCCATTTGCAATTAAAAACTCTTCTAAGGAAATTCCTTTACCTGTTCCAAAATGTAACTCTGAGTCATAATCTTCGCTAGAAATTGTTAAATTAATTTCCCCAGAGATCTTTTCATAAGGATAATAAGATGTCTTAAAAGTATAATTGTGAACCTCTACAGAAGCAGAGACTATACTGATTAGACAAAATAATATTAGTAAAATTAACCCCTCTCTTCTCATAAGATAAAATAGTATTTAGTATTTATAAACTTCACTTCTTACGACGAGCCTTCTTAGGTTTAGGGGATCTTTTCATTTTACTTTTAAGAACTCTCTGTGAAACTGTTACGATAACTGCGAGTGCTATTAAAGTTGCAATCCCGTATGTGATTAAGGATCTTAAATTAATTGTATCTTGGAGAGAGTTTTGTTCGGAAGAATCTGCAGATAACGCACTTACGTAAAAATCTGTCCGGATATTTGATGTTGACTCTGCGATGACAAATCCAGATATTGCTAAAATTAAAATTAAACTCAGTAATATCTTCCTCATAACTAACTATAAGAATTAAAAGATTATAAATGTTTCTCTAATCAGTTTGATCTTTTAGTTCTCTAAGGAAATAGAATAAACCTATAATCCCCAAGGACATAAAAAAGGAGAATAAACTGAATACGAATAGTTTTATTGTAGATGTACCGCAAGCTCGTTCGGTTCCTCCTACATTATCTGTACATCCATCTGCTTCTAAAATTTCGAGTGGAACTCCTGAAAGATAACCGGATATTATTTGTGGAATTGCGTTCCATGTAATTAATTGAACCCCCTCAATACAATCTCCAATACTAAAACTTTTTTTACATTTAAATGAATTTGCAGTTCCATTATTAAATTCCTCTACAGTATCGTGAACAACTCTACAAATACTGACGGGTCCGTCCCACTCACAACGACAGTTTCTACGAAGATATTCTATATTGTTGACGGTAAAATAAGTTCCACAAATATTTGTTCCAACGCCAATCTGCCCTAATCTGAATATGTCTTCATTACAAGTTTCACTAGTTTTGTAAATACCACACCCATAATCTGCAGGTGACTCGACGCAAATTCCTCCATCTATTGGTAACCAATGACATCCTATATTTTCACAATCGCTTTGAGTTGATTGGTTGGAACATTCCTCTTCTCTCAAATTGCAGATAGGACCTCTAACACTGTTTTCACAAAAGTATCCTAAAGGGCAACAGAAGGGTTGACCTGGAGTATGTTTATTTGCACCATATGAACATCCTCTATAATCATAAAGCGTGTTATATAAACTATAATTACCATCTTCATAATTGCAAAAATAACCTCCATTTTTGGAACACGAACCATTTATGAGTCCTGTTTCTCCGAAGTTACATCCAGGAATTGTAAAATTTGATTCAGTTTCAGATCCTGCTCCATTTACGAAGCCTATTATGAATATTCCAATAAGTAAAATTAACAACCCCTTTTTCATAGATAGTTTAAGATGAAATGTCTTTATAATTCTATCTCTTAGTTGCAAATAATTTGCTGACTTGCATAAGACCTGCAACTTATCTCTCCTTTTTTTATTAAGAAAGGTTGAACTTCTACTAGGGTGATGTCTGTAAAGTTTTTCCCGTTATAAGATTCATTAAATAGATAGACTACAGTATTTTCTTTTCCTGGTTCAATAGGAGCACCAGTATCGGTTAGAGTATAAAAACCAAATTCTGCGTTGGGACTATCGTGAGCTCTTAGTATGTATCCATCTACGCTGAACAATCCTTTATTTTTTAAAGTAACATTTAAGAATCCATTTGTACCTTGGGAACAATTGTAATTTTTAATAATAACACTTACAGTGTCAGGACATTGTTCTACATCCTCTTCGCTGACATAAAATCTTAACCAATTGTAAACCATTATTGAGAGTCCAATTGTAATTGAAATCAATAAGACATAAGCAATAATGTTACTTACCGCATTTTTATCCTGCTGTAATAAAATTCTCATTTCCCCTACCTATTTGTATTACAAAAAGAGAGTTTCTGAATCTATCAATTGGAAGGGAAAATTCATTACCATTCATTTCTACGACAATTTCATCAACGTCTTCTAAGTCATCTTCGTCTAAGGTTTCCTTATGTTCCGTATTTTCATTTGGTACTTCTTTGTGGATACCTCCAATAGAGATCGTACTTTTTTTATCTGACTTTTGAGGATTGTAAGCTTTTAAAATTACATCATCTTCATCTTTATAAATAAACATAAAGTTTGCATTAGGATTTTTGTCTTTAATATCTTCTGCAAGGAGGTCTATAAATTCTTCTAGATTGTCATCCTCGGAAAAGTTTGTATAGATTTCATAATCCATTATAGCACCTATTTCTCGTTCAACGTTATAACTGAAATCATAAAAGTTTTTTGGTTCGCTACTTATTTTTGCTTGATTTGCCGTAATTCCTAAACTAATTACAACTGCAGAGATTATAACTGCAGCGAGTAAGAAAATTTGTGCACGTTTTGACATCACCATGTAGTTAGATAATTAAAGACTTTATAAATTTAATGTAGGTCCGACAAGTTGCTCAAATCCCCCGTCGAGAGGTGGTTGATTATCCTCAGTTCTGCGACCCTTTAAGCACCTAGACCTTAACTTAGGGCTGCTTCGTTCCCGACCTGACCCGGTTCATCAAGGCAAGATCAAAAAGGACAAAACCTCAACGTCAAATCAATAACGTCGACGGCTTCATCTCACGCCTTGCCTTGCAGTCCGCCATGAAGCCCATTTGCGAATAGCGAGGGGCTAGCTCGCCGACCTGACCTACATTAGTTAAGGGTGGTGGTGATTTATAAGGGTTACGTTGTGCGAAAATTATTTCTTTTTTGTGGTCATTGCAATAAAGGGAGTTTTATTGTCAAAGAATTTATTCCAGTATTCTAAAGGTTTTGTTGTAGCCGGATTTAATGAAATTTTCTCCCATTTAAAATCAGAAAAACCAGCCTTTTCAAAAGCTTCCTCGTAAATTTCGGGATTTAAGTAAAAATTAATTATTGGATTATCCATTCCACCTAATAAATAAATTACTTCACTTCCATTAATTGCACCATTCATCCTTTTTTCAAAACCATATTTCGAATAGTCTGCTTTTCCGTCGAAGACTTCAAAAGGGTTATTATTAAATCCGACAAATTTTCCTCCTTTTTTTAAATGTGAAGCAATAGCTTCACAATATTCAATTGTCTCCTCGAGATTTTTTGGATAACTTAGAACATAAGAACCGATAACCGCATCCATGTCTTCAGAACCCTTAAAATTCTGGATAAGACTATGGCGGTATTTAATTTTGTTATTGTAATTCTCATTTTTCTTATTTGCTAGTTCGATAAAATCTTTTGCACCATCAACTCCTAAAACGAAAGAAGCACCGCGGTCAATTAGCTCCCTTGAATAAATTCCTTCCCCGCATCCAGCATCGAGGATTCTCATTCCTTTTGGATTACCTAATAAGTGAAAGATAGTATATTTTTCTACATCGGTTCTAAATGGAAAACTTTTTGTGTCCGCGTATTCCTTTGCACCGTAATCAATTTTTCCACTTTCCATATTAACTATATAATCAATAAACTAATTTTAAATATTTATGTCTTTCAAGATAGATGTGTTGTTTTAAAATCATTTTATGAAGGGATTAGAGTGTTGAAAGAATTGAATATTTTATTGTCTTGTAATCTTAAGCGTGTTTCGAGGATATTGAATAAGAAACTTTAAAACATTCATTCTTTTATATAATCTATGGGTTTTATAAAAAAGAGGGATTTAGCACTAGCTTTATCTGGTGGAAGTGTAAGGGGTTTAGCTCACATAGGATTTTTAGAAGTTCTTGAGGAGAATAATATAAAAGTAGATTATATCGTCGGGACAAGTATGGGTGCTCTTGTTGGAGGAATATATGCTGTAGGGAAATTAAAAGAATTCAAGAAAAAGATACTTAAACTTTCAAAAAATAAAATTATGTCTCTTCTCTTGTCTGATAAGATTAAGAAAGGTAATACTGATACAAAAGAAATCGAAAAATTTATTAAAAAATTTATTGAGAATAAAAAAATAGAAAATCTTAATATCGGATTTACTGCAGTTGCAACTGATTTGAAGACGGGAAAGGAAGCTTATTTGGAAGAAGGCAGTTTGCTTAGGAGTATTAGTGCTAGTATTTCAATACCAGGGATTTTTCAGCCAGTTAAAATGAGGGGTATGCTACTAGTTGATGGGGGAGTTATAGATCCTTTACCTGAAGAATATGCAAAAAGAAAAGCAAGAAAGGTTATCTCTGTAAATGCGTTACCTACGAAAATAAATTACAAGCAAGGTGGAGGGACTTTTGATATCCTTTCTGAAGTTGCAGGTATTATGATAAATGAGATAATTGGGCAAAGGAATGGGAAAGAAAAAGATAGGTTATTCGTTCAAATTAAAACAAAAAATATAGATTCATTTGATTTCAAAAGCGTTTCAAAAGTGATAGCATTTGGAAGAAGGGCGGCGAAGAAATCTTTAAGGAAGATAAAAAGATTTGCTGGTTCTTAGTAGCTGAATATAGAATACACGCTCACACCCTCTCGCACTTTGCATTTCGCAAAAAGATTTATCTGGATTTTGTTTTTGCTCAAAGCGAAGATGCTCAAATCGAACTGTTCGATTCCAAATACGCTCACACCCGGAATCTACTCAAACTTCACTCTAAAATTTTGCAGGGTACATTTTTTGTGCAAAATTCGAGTAAAGATTTTCGCCGGGGTATACCCCGCTTCGATTACGCTCACACCCGGAATCGAACCGGGGTACCCCGAAGGGTCCGCCTTAGCAGAGCGGTGCAATACCATTATGCGATGTGAGCATAAAATAGTCTGGAAACTTTCGTTTTTAAAACTAATGAATTCTTCTATCCTTTCTTAATATTATCTCGTGTAGTCCCTAAAAGAGGGTTGGAAAACTTTATAATCTTTGAATGCTTTTATTAATTGTTCAACTTCGGTTGGGCCACTTGGCTTCGGTTAAGTGTTGGAGACTAGCTAGCTTCGGTTGTCTAGTCTCCTCTTTTTTTTGAATATAAATATTTATAAAGAACTCGTGATAATTTATATTATGGAAAAAGATATTGGTAAAATTTCAAAAGGGGAGTACCAAGGGACTGTTACAGATATTGTCGTAGGAATTAAGGAATACAATGGAAGGGTTGGAATAGATATTAGGGAATTTACTCAAAGTGAGTCTTATACCGGACCTACAAAAAAAGGTTTAAGAATTCCAGCAGATAAATTTGATGAATTTAAGACAATAATTAATTCTATAAATCCTGAAGATCTTAAAGTCGAGTCAGCACAAAAGGATTTATCAGAATCTCCAGATGAAGATTCTGGAATTGATGAAAGCGGCTTAATGTAAGAACTAAATACGACTAAGTCGATTAATTCAAGAGAGGCTACTTGTAGGGAACTGTTAGTTCCGTCAAATTTATATATTCTAAGAATCATTTAACAATATGGGTGATGTTAGTGTGTTCTTTGATGCAAAGACTTATGCGGTGATCGGAGCTTCTCGTGATAGGAATAAAGTTGGTTATGCAGTTTTCAAAAACTTATTGCAGTCGGGCAAAAAGGTTTTTCCGGTGAATCCTAAGGCAAAAGAAATTCTCGGGTACAGATCTTATGAAGATCTTTTAGAAATTCCTTATGATATTGATTGTATAGTTATTGCTATTCCTGCAAAATCTGTTCCTTTGATCTTGAAGCAAGCCGAAAAAAGAAAAGTTAAGGCAGCAGTAATTTTGAGTGCTGGTTTTTCGGAGGTTGGGAATAAAGATCTGGAAGAAAGAATCCTTAGAATTGCAAATGAAGCTAATATTCAGCTCTTGGGACCAAATGCTTATGGTTTTATTGATCCTATGCAAAAACTTAATACGACTTATTTTGAGGGTACTCCTAAACAAGGGGAAGTAGCATTTATTTCTCAATCAGGAGCAATCGGTTCGGCTATTTTAGATAAGGTAAGAAAACTTTCTGGTTTCGTTTCTATTGGAGATTCTGCACAGTTAGATTTCAGCGACTTTATTGAGTATTATTCTAATGATAAAAACACAAAAGTCATAACTCTTTATCTTGAATCGTTGAAGGAAGGAAAAGGGCAGAGGTTTATTGAGGTCTGTAAAAGATGTAAAAAGCCAATCATTGCTTTGAAAGCTGGTAAGTCTGAAGAAGGGCAACGAGCAGCCAAATCTCATACGGCAGCACTTGCTTCGGAACAAGGAGTTTATTCTGGAATTTTGAAGCAGGCAGGTGTTATTGAAGTTGATTCAGTAAAGCAACTTTTTAACGTTGCTAAAGTTTTTGAGAAATATCCTAAGTTGGGAAATAGGATCGCTATAGTTACAAACGCTGGAGGACTCGGGGTTTTAACAACTGATTCTTGTGAAGCAAATAAAATTAAAGTTTTGAAACTTTCTAAGCAGGTAATTGAAAAATTGAATAAGATTTTGCCTTCGAATTGGAGTCATAATAATCCCATTGATTTAATAGGGGATGCTCTTGCTGGAGATTATGAAAAAACATTGTCGATTCTTGAGAAAGAAAATTTTGATTTTTTCTTTGTTCTTCTAACTCCTCAGCGAATGACTGAAGCTTTAGGAACTGCGGAAATTCTTTTTAAAATGAAAAAGCCCGTTGTTGCGTGTTTCCTGGGAGGGAGACAGGTTAGGGAGGCTAGGGAGTTTATGGATATGGCTGGAATTTTGAATTTTTATGATGTTGAAGAAATGTGTGAAGCGGTTGGGAAGATTGTTAGGTAGGATTTCGTCTAAGTTCTCTTCCTCCGTCTGACACTAAAAACAATAATCAAAACAAAACCCAACCCCAAAACAATCCATAACCAAAAATAATCAGATTCCTCGACGATAACATTCTCTACCCTTTTTTGCTCTTCTTCTTCTACAATCTCCTCAGAAGGAATTTTCTCATCAATCACTTTAACAACTAAATCAGCTTTCTTCCAATAAGAAAATCCGCTTATACTTTTTAAGAAAACTTCCAAATCATAAAACCTGTTGCTGTCCAAATCTAACTTCTTAGTTTCGCTAACACCCAAATCAAAAGTTTGTGGCTCATTCGAAATTGTAATCGTAACTATTTTATCTCCTACATTATCCACTTTTAATTCGTGGGATTTATTATTTACATTAAATTTCATCTTCCAATTTTTCCCCAAACTTTTTTCATAACCTTTTTCTAGCTGTTCCTGAGTTAACCTATAGGTTGGATAACTGCTACCCGATGAGGATTCTTCCGTTGTTTCCGTAGTCGTCGGCATCGCACCAAACTCAACCTCAAACAATGCAGAACTTCCGGTATAATCAAAACTGACATGACCTGTCGAATTGCTCGTCAAACCAGTCCATGCAACATTATTTTTTGTAACTAATACAGAAACCCCCGAACTAAAATTACTGATTATGTAACTAACCGTCGCTGATGAGTTCGATTTTGTCTCGTTGAATTTTTTGTAGTTGTCTGTAAAATTGAAGATTGTGATGTTCACATTTCCGACGGAAGAATTGACTGAGATTGTGTTGTTGTCTAATTTTAGGTAAGTTGGGTGGACCTCGATGCTGTTGAAGGTTAGGTTGTTGCCGAGGGTGAATGTTGTGTTCGTCGCTGATGGTTTGAATTGTGTGTTTTCTTGGACGGTGATTGCAGAGGTTAGGTTGAGGAGGAAGAGGACGGAGAAAAGGAGGAGGATTAGTTTGTGTTTCATTTTAATACTATTTTAGTATAAGGCTGTCCAAGTTGTTGAATTGCAACCATAATGTTTTTTAGTTGTCCCATCATAATATATAGCCCCTTCTTGATTTGCATTACAATCAGCACTTGTTGAATTTGGATAAACTATTAACCCTGCTGTGTCTCTGTCAAAACCAAATTGATTACCAGCCACATAACCTTTAAATTCAATATCATTTGTAGAGCCATCTAATTGAATCATGTGTGTTATTGCATCAGAACCTTCTCCAAATGCAATTTGTCCAGCTAATTCTGGATCGCTTAATCCTGTTGGATAGAGAAAAACAATGGGAGCTACTCCAATATCTGTAATTTCTAATTCTGCACTTTGATCAGAAAAAGTAGATGAATCGTTTCCTCCAATTAAAACTCTATCTGTAAATCCATAATCCTTTCTAAAAACTCTATAACTTAAACCTCCTTCCAGAATATCCCAAGAAGAATTTGTTGTTACAGGAATTGAAGTTACATTACAATTATGGCATTGAAGATTCGTTCCAGTAATATAACTTCCAGTGATAGGTGAACATGCTCCAAATCTTATTCCTGAACCCATTGAATCTCCAATTAATCTATAAGCATTTTTCCCTATTATGTTATTAAGGGTAACATACTTATTTGCATTTAAATCTATGGACTGGTCATTAAACTCTGAACCACCTTCTATCATAATGTTGGAAATTGTTACATATTGGGAATATCCATTCATTTCAATACACTCTCCTTCATGTCCACCTGCAATACAATTAACATCATGTATATTTGCTTTTTGTGTGCATTCTTGCCAAACTGCATCATTTAATCCATCAGAATGAATGCTATAAACTTCAGAATTATTAGTATTATAAATGCATACTCCACTTCCCGCATTTGTGATTCCTCCCCCGAGATTTCCCCCTAAAACTTTAATATTATTTGAATTATTAATATGTATAGCCTGTTCCCCACCAGAAGGGTCATGTATTTTAGTGGTTTCTAAAATTCCATAATTAAATATTTTTACATTTTCTAAATTGTTCCCAAAAATCATTTGATTATACGTTGCAGATTGTGCATCTGTTAATATTTGTGGCGTTGCCCCAGTATTCCAATAAATATGACCATAATTGATAAAAGTTAAATTACTTGTAAGATTTAAAGTATTATCTAAGGCATAATTTCCATAAGGATTGACTACAACACAACCATTTGGATTACATTTATTTATTGTAGCTTGAATATCACTACTATTGCCTGCCTGAACATATAAAAATTCATTAATCCTATCAGAGGCAATACTATCAATATTAGTAATATTATTACTACCTAAACCTAAATTACCTCCAATTTCCACATCTCCCGTAACATTCAATCCCCCAGTAACCCGAACCCAACCATCGACGAGGTTATCAATAATTTCTCCTAAAACAAATGTTATTTTTTGTCCGAGGGTTAGGTTACCGTCGAGATTTATATCAGTAGAATTAATCGAAGTATCGGAGATTACCGTCGCTGCGGTTGTGAAATTTATAAATATAAAACTAAAAACAATTAACGCGAAAAACTCTTTCGCCCCCCCCCTCCATTTGTCTCGCGGGGAAGGGTTATCATCACTTGTCTTTTCCATAGTTATACTATACTAGTTTCTCCCTATTTAAATGTTTTTTTTTGAAAAATTTCTAATTCAATCCTAGCATCCACAATAAAACTTCCCTTCTCTCCAACAACAATAGGATTTAAATCAAGTTCTTTAATATTATTCTTGTCTGCTAAATGTGCAACTTTTTCAACTAAGGTGTAAAACTTTTCTAAATTATATTTTCCCCCCCGGGCATTAAATATTTTAGATCCTTTCAGATTTTGGACCATAGAAACAACATCTAATCTAGAAACGGGCAATGCTCTGAATGAAACATCTCGTTGAACTTCTGCAAAAATCCCTCCAAATCCGACAACTAATAATTTTCCAAAAACGGAGTCATTTTTTAATCCAACTATCATCTCGATTCCTTCGACAACTTCTTGTACTATAATTTTATTTTTTGGAAATGTTTTGTGCATTT
>JAGLLG010000050.1 GCA_023140635.1 Candidatus Pacearchaeota archaeon
GATAATCTTTCTATGAATTTTATTTGGCTTCCTTGATTCATCCTTCAAATCCCAATTATCAACATTGTCCAATTTGTTCATCCATCTCTGGAGTGTTCGGTTATGAATTTCATAATTGTATTTTGCAAAAAGAATTTTTCTGCATTGATTGTATGAATGTCCTTTAATTTTAAGCCTGAAAAATTCTTTTCGGATTAATTCTTTTTTCATGCAAAATGTTAGATTTTACGCGCGAACTAATTTTCGGTTGCTTACGACATATGTCAGTAGGCTATACAAGATAGCGAACTTACTTCCAAGGTGCATGTCCAAACTGCACAACTAAATCGACACCACTATTAGGCAAATCACAGGCCCCGAAACAAGCCCCAAGCCAAATACTAACTTTCACACCAGTTTTCTCTTCTAAATAATCACTAATCGTCGGTCCTCCGGGCTTCAATCCGTCGGGCAATTGCAACAAAACAGTTTTCGCTTTTCGCTTTTTTATTTCAGAGACGATTCTGTCTAATTCTAGTTCGTACTTTTTTTCAAGATTTACAATAGTATAATTCATAAGATAGTTAAGAAATATAGATTTAAAAATCCTTCATCAAATAATATAAATGCTTATAAATTTAAATGACATTAAAAAATAAAATGACATTGAAATTAAACACAACAAGAGAAGTATACAAAGAATTTTACGGAAAAAATACAGAGCAAATGCCGAAGTTGCTAACTGAGGATAGAATTCCTATGTCCGTTGCTGGATTAATGCGAAGAAGACTTGAAGTCCGGAATTCTGATGCAGAAGTTAAGGATTCTTATATGCATAATTATTTTGATACTGGCGATGCTATTGCTTATCATCCAGATGGTAGAATTAAAATTGTTTTAGATTCTCAACATTTAAGAAATAAAATTCCTCAATATCTGAAAGAGGGAGAGGTGTTGGCTTTAACAGTTAAAGATTATGAAAATTTACGAAGTGAAGAATTCAAAGAAGGAAGGTTTGGAAAAATAGAAACTCTGTTATCTAAAAAAGAAGTTAAATCTCATCCCGTCTGGAAAGTGTTAGCAAGAGACCAAATATTACTTAATGATTATGTAGACTATATTTTTACAGAAGGTAAACAAAGATTTGATTATAATACTGCTATGGAAATTCGGCTCGAGTATGCTGGAAAAAATCCGAAGATAACAACATGGTGTATCTATAGTCTTCCCTACAGGTCTGATGCCGCTGGTAACTACAATCACGACGATATCCTAGGACGGCTCGTCGGGGTAATCCCCGAGAAGTTAAACACATCTAACAATGTCAAAGCATATACTCTCGCTGACACTCAAAGATATGTTAAAGCAATAAAGGGATTAAAAAGTTTTTTTGGTTCAGATTCTGATTTAGTGAGAGACCTCTCAGTTTTAGAAGACAAACTTTAGATTATTCAATTTCTATTCAAAAGTAAAGACTTTTAATCGAACGATCTCTCATAAATTCATGACAAAAATAAGACAACCAATAGTGACGGTCGCAGGTCACGTAGACCATGGAAAGACAAGTATCCTTGATAAAATTAGAGGAACCTCTGTTCAAGAAGGAGAATCTGGAGGAATAACCCAAAAGATCTCATTTACAACTCTCTCAAAAGAAGACATTGAGAAGAGAGCAGTAACAATATTAGAAAGATTCAAGATTCCCTTAGAAATACCTGGATTACTTTTCATCGATACTCCAGGTCATGCAGCCTTCACAAACCTAAGAAAACGAGGAGGCTCTCTTGCAGACATTGCAGTCCTTGTAATTGACATTAACGACGGAATAAAACCACAAACAGCAGAAGTTCTACAAATCTTAAAAGCAAACAAAACACCATTCATCGTTGCACTAAACAAAATAGATAACATCTCTGGTTGGCAAACATCAAAATCTCTTCTTTCCCTAGAAGCAATAGAAAACCAAGCCACAAACATCAAACAAAATTTCGATGAAAAGTTCTACACGCTCGTCGGTGCACTACATTCATATGGATTCAACGCAGATATATATTCAAAAATTACAGATTTCACACAAAATCTCGCAATCATTCCATGCTCCGCAGAAACAGGAGAAGGAATTTCAGAAATACTGGCAATGATCACCGCATTATCACAAAAGTTCCTAAAGGATAGGATTAAAACAAAAGAACAAGGGAAAGGGGTAGTTCTAGAAGTTAAAAAAGATAAAGCGATAAATTTTTTAGAATGTATCCTTTACGATGGGAAACTCTCAAACAAGGATGAAATAGCAATAGCTTCGATAGATGGAAACCCAATCATTACAAAAGTAAGAAACATCCAAGAAGCTCAAGAGAATAACAAATTTAAAACAGAAACTGAAATCAAAGCAGCTACAGGGATTAGATTACAAATAGTTTCAAAAGAAGAGATCCTCCCAGGAATGCCTTTCCAAGTAATCAACAACAATCTCAAAGAGATAAAAGAAGAATTCGCTGAAGAAATAAAAACAGACAAAACGGGAATTGTAATAAAAGCAGACTCGTTAGGCTCTCTCGAAGCTCTACTATTTTTACTTAAACAAAAACAAATCCAAGTGCTCCAAGCAGGTATCGGCCCTATAACAAAAAAAGATATCTATATGACAACCACATTACCTGAAGAAGACAAAATCTTACTAGGATTCAATGTCAAATTAGCCGACGATACGAATGTAGACGAACTAAAAGAGATAAAAATAATTACAGACTCAATAATTTACAAATTAATTGAAAATTTTGAAAAATGGAAAGAAAACAAATTAAAGGAAATCGAACGTCAGAAACTTAATGAACTCCCGACAGTCTCTAAGATAACAATTCTCGA
>JAGLLG010000051.1 GCA_023140635.1 Candidatus Pacearchaeota archaeon
TTTTATCAGGGTTGCTATAATCTTCACCCAATGTTAGAATATTTAGTTGAAAGCGAAATCAGGGAGGATACAATGGTCGAGGTTCAAGATTGTTTTAATTCAATGAGGGAGGATTTCGAAGGACGAGGTTTCGATGTTTCCGGAGGTTCGGCAAATTATTCGATTGATTTGTTGCCTGGCAGCGTCGAGATTAGTTTAAAGAAAAGGATTAGTTTGGTCCATGGAGAATCATCACAAAACTTCGAAGATTTCAACACAAAGATTTCATCACCTATTTATGAGTTAATTAAGATTGCACGAGATGTTGTAAACTCTGAATCACAGTATTGTCATTTTGAATATAATGGCTACATGCTTTTGTATCCCCAGTATGATCTCCAGAGGATAGATTATAGTGATAGTAAGATTTACCGTTTGATTGACCGACGTTCAGAGATGGAGTTTAGATTTGCTGTAAGGAGTTGTGCGTTCGCACCCGGAATATGAAATTAAATAAGAGAAGAGCTATAGCAAGTTTTGAAGTAGTGATAATGATAACATCGCTGTTCGCATTCTCTTATTTTATCTATGCCTCTGAGGATATTTTAAGAAAGTTAAAGGAACCTCTAGTCCCAGTAGTTTCTGCAGAACAAGTTAATACAACTTTGGATGATGGCACTATCTTGATAGAGAACATCACGCGAACAGTTTTTAGCATTTCGTCTAATGAGTTTGGCGCAGGATGTTGTGCATTAGCTATTGACGGACAAAAATGTGCGACAGCGACGGTAGATACTTGTTCCGAAGGGGTGCTCTTTGCAGAAGGTGCTATATGTAGTGCAACCTCGTTCTGCCGGAAGGGCTGTTGTTACGACGAGAACGCAGGAGTTTATGATAAAAATGTTTTAAAATTAGACTGTCCAGAAAGTTGGGTTGACGACCCTAATTGTAACATGCCAGGAGCAAGATTAGGATGTTGTGTTCTTGGGACGAATTCGATTTTTGAAACGGAAGGACAATGTAGGGTTGATACTTTAAGCAGGGCGTTAGGAGTTGATGATGTTGTTGATTGGAGCAAAGATGTTAATGAGGTTCAATGTTTAATGCTTTCAGCGACGCAGAATGGGGGGGCGTGCGTTCTTGCAGAAGGAAACTGTAAATTCGGGACAGAAGTTGATTGCCTAAATTATGGCGGACAGTTTAATGAAGATTACCTTTGCACCTCACCCTCACTAAATACCTCTTGTGAAGCAACTGAAGAGACAACTTGTATTGAAGGCAAAGATGGAGTTTATTTTGTAGACTCTTGTGGAAATTACGCAAATGTTTACGATTCCTCTAAACTGAATGATGTTAGTTATTGGGATAGGGTCATTTCTCCAGAGGAAGCATGTAACATCGGTAATAATGGAAATGCTAATTCGCAAGATTGTGGAAATTGCAATAGGTTTCTTGGAGGAATTTGCGCTTCAGCATCGGAAGAAAATTTTAACGTTGATCTTGGAAGTTTTTATTGTAAGTCGACCTCATGTACATTCGAGGGAGAGAATTATCTAAATGGGGAATCATGGTGCGCTTACGACGGGAAAATCGGTGATGGTGACGATGTAGTCGGGTCAAGGCATTGGAAATATGTATGCTCTCAAGGGAGTATCCAAATAGAGCCTTGTGCGGATTACAGAAATCAGATTTGCATTCAAACGAATACCTTTGATGTCGACGGAAGTGAGGTGCAATTTAAGAATGCTGCATGTATTGCGAACAATTGGAGAGAGTGTATCAATCTGAATGGTGAAGAAGACGGGTTAGAATTATGCGAGGAGACATTAAATTGTAGAATAGAAAATGTAGCTGTCGCAGATAAATTTAATTTTAATGTTTGCACTCCAAAATATCCAGGGGGATTTAGTTTTAAGAATGAGCGTTATCAAAAAACTGCAGAACAAATTTGCGGGATGGCAGATCAGACATGTACCGTAGTTTACCAACCAAAGAGGTGGGGAGGATGTAAACTTGTTGCAAATGAAGGATGTTTAGGAGAAAAATTTGCACAAGAGATGAATGATCTTTGTACAAGTCTTGGTGATTGCGGAGGAGCCGTAAATGTTGAAGGAGTCTATGCCGGAAATTATAGGGTTGGAAATTCTCCGACGCTAAGTCAGGGTTGGATTAATGGATTGCAGATGTTAGCTGAGCCAGTTGCTGGAACGTTTGCCGAGGTAGAAAACTACAGCGAATATTTAGAAGTCGCCGGACTTTTAGGAAGCCCTAGTTCGGTGTCCGAAGGAGAAGAATCTACTAATTCCGAAGAAATAATAAATAGCATTGGTAGGGGGATCGCCGGAATTGGGTATGCGATAGGGATAATCAATGTCATGGGATTTGTTGCAGGTTCGTCAGCTGTATCCTCTATTTCTCTAACTGGAATGTCTGGTCTTGCGAGTAGTGCTCCTGGAGCGGCTTTCTCAGGCGTCGCTATAGGGGCTGGAATTGGTATGATTGCAGGAGCAATGTTGGCGAGTTCTTTAGGAATTAGTTCTGGTGGCTCACTATTAATGAGTATCGGTGGAGGACTTATGGGTACGGCAATTGGAGGATACATGATGGACTTAATAACAGTTATTACAAATAGTCCTCTTTTTTGGGTAGGTGTCATTTTAATAATTATATCTTTGTTTTTTGGAGGAGATGATTGTGATCCAACTAGAGTTACATTTGAATGTAAACCCTGGCAACCACCGATAGGAGGAGATGATTGTGAAAGATGTAATGGAGATTTGTTAAAGCCGTGCTCCGAATATCGTTGCAATAGTCTTGGAGCTTCATGCGAATTAATTAATGTAGGAACTAACCATGAGTTATGTATCGATGGAGGTAGGGACGATACAAATCCTCCAAGGATAGAACCTCAGTTAGGAACTGTTTCTCAAGATGAGAGATATGATGATATTTCTGAAGGAGGATTTAGTATAACTTCTCTTCAAGAAACCTGTATCGATGCTTATTCCCCTCTTGTTTTCGGAATCACAACCGACGAGCCTGCCCAGTGCAGGTTTGACGTGATAGAAAGAGAGTTTAACGAAATGTCTTTTGATCTCGGAGGAAATTATTATTCGTATAATCACACAACAAAATTCACACTTCCTGATCCGAGCCACGGACAAAGCCAGGGGGGAGATTGGACGGGCGATTTGAGATTATATCTTAAGTGTCGAGACACGAAAGGACACGAAAGTCCTGGTTTCTATACGATAGATATTTGTGTAAAAGAAGGACCTGATAAGACCTCGCCAATGATTAGGGCTGTAAATCCATCAGAGGGAACAATTGTTAGTTTCGCAACTACATCCGAAAATTTAACTGTAATTACAAATGAACTCTCGACTTGTAAGTGGGACACCGTCGATACTGATTACAGTCTAATGACAAATTCAATGACTTGTAACGACGTTCTCACATCTCCTTCATCTCCAATAGGCTATGTTTGTTCGGATGATTTACCTATAACAAATGGAACTAACACATATTATATTCGGTGTATGGATCAACCGTGGCTTGACAGCCTAGAGGAGAGAAATGCGAATACTCAAAGTTATGTTTATACCTTAAGAAAACCCGAGAAGAAAATTGAAATTGATTGGATTGAACCAAATGAAAATTTTGAAGTAAATTCTGATATGACGACGATTGAATTACAAGTTCGGACTTCTGGTGGAGGCGAATTTCATTCCTGTTCGTATTCCTTTTCAGGATATGATCGTATGATCGAGATGTTTGAGACTGGAGAAGGCAGGATCCACATACAACAATTAAATCGACCTTCTGGAACAAACAAGATTTATATCGAATGTCTGGATGAAGCAGGGGACTCAGCTCAGCGCTCTACAGAATTTAGAATTATTCATGATACTTCAACACCACAGATTGCAAGAGTTTGGCAGACAGACAGTACGCTTTATATCGTTACAACCGAGGACGCAGAATGTGTTTATAGCACAACAGATTGTAATTATGGTTGGAACGACGGAGTGCTTATTGGAAATGGTAAGAGTCACACGATTAGTACAATCACCGGTAAAATATACTATATTAAATGCAAGGACAACTTTGAAAATATCCCGTCTGGTTGTTCTATTTCAGTGCAAGCTATATAGGAGATAACAGAATTTATAAATGAGGGATTGTTAAAATGAATATGGATGAAAGAGGGTATTAAAAGATATGAAAAAAGGACAAGTTACATTGTTTATTATTATGGCTATTATGATAGTTTCTGTTGTGTTAATCTTCTTTTTATGGGCTAAACCAACTTATCTTTCAGAGACGGGCAAAGAACTTGGCTTTGAAAATTGTATTAGGGATGCTATAGGGCCTGTGATCGATGAGCTCGGGGAGAATGCAGGTTTTGTGAATACAGGTTTCAGTTATCCTTATGGCGGACAAGAATTTGTTTATCTTTGTTACACAAATGAATATTACAAAACTTGCACGGTGCAGGTACCTTTTTTGAGAACAAATTTTCAAGAGCAGATAGAAAAAGTTATGAAGGAAAAGATTAAAGTTTGTTATGATAATTCCATCGAGGATTTGAAATCACAAGGTTATTCAGTTACTTCAGGAGATGTTGATTACGAGATGTTGATTGAACCGAGTGTTGTAAGAGTTGAAATTGATGCGCCGACAACAGTAGGCTCGCAAAAATTTGCCAGGTTTAATGTCAAGGTTAACTCCCCAATTTATGAAATGGTCATGATATCAACGTCGATTTTACAATCGGAAGCAAAATATGGAGATTCAGATATCAGTGAGATGATGAGATTTTATCCAGAGTATATTATTGACAAGATTAAAAGGGAGGATGGCACCACGATTTATATTTTAGAAAGTAAATTGTTCGGAACTAAATTTCAGTTTGCTAGTAGAAGTTTGGCCTGGCCAGCAGGATATGAGTAAAAATGAATAAGAAAAAAATAATTCAAGAACTTGAAAAAAGAAAGGATAAGTTACGGGGTCGAGGGGTCAGAAAAATAGGATTGTTTGGTTCATTTTTAAAAGGGGATCAAAAAAAAAGTAGCGATATTGATTTGATAGTTAGTTTAAAAAAAATAGACACAGATAGTTATCTTGGGACTTGGGTCTATTTGGAAAAAGTGTTTAGAAAAAAAATAGATTTGGTTATTGACATTTCACTTAAACCTGAATTAAATTATATAAAAAAGGAGGCAGTGTATGCTAAAATATAAAATTTATTTGGATGAAATTAGAGAATCAATAAGTGATTTGAAAAAAACAAATGCGTTGATAATTATTAAAAGAATTAAAAACAAAGGAATTAAAAATACCCAAGATATATTAGTTAAAAATTCTACATTAATGAGATTACAAGTGATTGGCGAATCAGTAAGAAAGTTGCCTAAAGATATCACTAAAAAATATTCAAATGTTAAATGGGCTGAGCTTACATTAATGAGACATTTTATTAGCCACACTTATTCTACTGTTCCGTATGAGCAAGTCATTGATTTATTGGAAAATGAAATTCCTAAATTGGGGGAGGCATTGAAGAGTATAAAATGAATGTAGTTAGATTTAAAATGACATTGATGATTTTGTTGTTTGTTTGTTTGGCAACAGTGATAACCGCTGACGCAGCACTTTCAACACCGAGTGCTTGTTGTGAAAGGACCAATGAAGGTGCATGGTGTATTAATACTGGCGAGGATAATTGTGATAATAGTTTCATGGTAGCACCAACCTCGTGCGAGACTACTTCCTATTGTAGACTTGGAACGTGTTATAATTCCGAAAGTGGAATTTGTATGGAAAATACCCCGCAGAGAGTTTGTGACGCGGGAGGCGGAACTTGGGATTCTCGAGAAATTGGGCAGATACCTCAATGTCAACTAGGCTGTTGTATCATCGCAGACCAGGCAGCATTTGTTTCGCTAGTTAGATGCAAACGATTGTCGACTCTATTTGGTATTGAGAATAATTATAGAACAGATATAACTTCTGAAGTGAATTGTATTGCAACAGCTCAGGCACAAGATGTTGGTGCGTGTGTTTATGAAAAAGATTTTGAGAGAATCTGTAAATTCACCACAAGAGGTGATTGTGATGCAGGGAACGAGGTTGAAGCAATTGAAGAAAACACATCCAATATACAAGTAGAAATATCTAGTAAGAAAAAATTCTATGAAGATTATCTTTGCTCTGCAGAGGAGTTAAATACCGCATGTGCCAAACAAGCGTCGACAACGTGCTATCAAGGGAAAGTTTATTGGGTTGATTCCTGTGGAAATAGGGAGAATGTTTATTCAGCAAACAAAGATATAAGTTGGAATAATGGACGGGTTGCCGAGCCTGGAGAAGTTTGTGCAGAGAATGATGGCTCGAGTAAGAATTGTGGAAATTGTGAATATTTGCTAGGCTCGAGATGTGCTGAGTGGGATGGATTTTTTGGCGTAGGTAAACCTGAAGGTAGTGATTATTATTGTCAAAAGACCGAATGTGTTGATAGAAATGGGGATAAGAGAATGAATGGCGAGTCATGGTGTGTTTATGACGATGTCGTTGGTGGGGGTACAGACAGGGTAGGTTCTAGATATTATCGAGAACTTTGTGTCGATGGAGAGGTCAGAGTGGAACCCTGTGCAGATTTTAGAAATGAGGTTTGTTTAGAAAACTCAATTGAGACGAGTAAGGGAGATTTTGGAACTGCGGCATGCAGAGTGAATAGATGGCAAACTTGTACGATGATTGG
The DNA here is from genome assembly GCA_023140635.1 of Candidatus Pacearchaeota archaeon. GTDB lineage: Archaea > Nanobdellota > Nanobdellia > Pacearchaeales > GW2011-AR1 > JAGVXH01. The sequence goes on from JAGLLG010000051.1 coordinate 6,743, forward strand.
AGATGAAGAAGATTGTATCAATCGAGATAAGGTAGATTGTATGTGGTTGCCGACGGTAACTGGAATGATTCTGGGTGGAGGCCAAGCAGGACGGAGCACTGGTTTCTCTAATCCAACGGCAGGAGATCAGATGTTTAATAATCCTACGGCGACAGGGAATGTCATTGCAACAGGCTACGCACTTTTCGGAGATGAGGACTATGGAACAGAAACATCGATTAGCGGAATCGATGGAATTTGCGTACCAAATTTTCCTCCTGGATTAGAATTTTGGAAAGAAGGTAGTTCAAAACAGGTATGTGGTATTGCAAATGCGAAATGCACAGTTACATATGAAAAGGGATTGCTCGGATCAAAGAAATGTGTAGAGAATTGCGAATGTTTAGAAGATGGTTGGGCCTTGGGTGCGAATAGAGTTTGTTCGAGCCTTGGTGATTGTGGAGGTTATGTGAATTACAAAGGGGCTTATACCGACGATGGTTACAAATGGAACGTTGATGGGAACGATAAAAAATTCAGCCCGAATAATGTTAACATTATCAGTGGAGGGTTTAGCGGAAGAGTTATTGCAGCTATTAGCGGGGTGGAAGAACAATGAAAACAGAGTTTAGAGTTTTTGGAAAAAAAGGTGTTGCGAGCTTTCAAATTATGTTAATGCTAGCATCGCTGTTTGCTTTTAGTTATATTATGTATTCTGCTACCTTTGTTGCTAGTGCTGGAGAGACTGCAGAGATAACATCTTCAATATTATCTCCAGAAGGAAATGTATACCCTGGTCCAATGCAAACTGTTCCGATAGCTTCGGCTGATTATTATACGACCTCTGCTGCAAAAATATCTAATCTTAATACACCTGCAGTTACAGAAACTGGTGGAAGCTCATGGATATCAAATACAGTCGGAGGGGAAAATCTTGTTAAGGGAGGGGGTATGGATAGCTTTCTTACAGGTCTCCAATGGGCAGTAGTTGCATACGGGGCGGGACAGATGCTTGGGAGTATGCTTGGGATGACAGATAAAAATACAAAGGCTTTATCGACAGCAATGTCCTTAGGAGTTGGAGCCTATAACATTCTGGAAACTTACACCTCATTCACAGAAGGAAGTATTTTCCAATGGCTTGGCGCAAATCCCGCACTATCAGGCGTAGTGATTGGAGCTATAGTTTTCGCCGCAATGTACAAAAAAGAAAGTACGAAAACAGTTGAATTTAATTGTATGCCCTGGCAAGCACCGACGGGAGGAGACGCATGCGAAGAATGTAACGATCCTAACCTACCTTGCTCAGAATACCGTTGCAAATCACTCGGACAAAATTGCGAGTTAGTAAATAAAGGAACCGACCAAGAACGTTGCATAACTGTCAGACACGATGACACAAACCCTCCAATTATTAGTCCAGACAGAAACAAATTAACTTACGATCATGAATACATCAACGTAAAAAATTCACCACCAGGACCTGGATTCAATATAGTCTATACAAACAGCAACGACGGATGCCTAAAAGCATTCACCCCATTAGAATTCGGAGTCAATACCGATGAACCAGCGCAGTGTAAGATCGACTTCAATCATACATTAAGATTCGAAGATATGGTTTCATTTATGGGTGGAAATAATTTGTATCTTTATAATCATTCGGAAAGGTTTTCACTACCTGGCGCAAAAGACATTGAGAACTCTTCGTTCCCTCTAGAAAACGGAAAGGATATCACCTTCTTCATCAGATGTCGAGACAAGCAAGGTAATGAAAATTCGGCAGAGTACGCCGTGAAGTTCTGTATTGACCCGACACCAGATAACACAGCCCCACAGATTAAAGCGACCTCGATTATTAATGGGGGTTGCGTAGCTGAAGAACAATCTAATGCAGCTGTTGAGTTTTATACTAATGAACCTGCGGATTGCAGATGGAGTTCACAGAATCAAGATTATGATAATATGCAAAATGAAATGATTTGTTCAAGTGAATTATATCAAATTAATGCCGCACAATTATTTACTTGTAAGGCAAATTTGACAGGGATTGTTCGGGACGAAACAAACTTCTACGTGAGGTGTAAAGACCAACCAGGCAAAACAGAAGAAGATAGAAACGAGAACAAGGAAAGTTATCTATTCAGTCTTAGAGGAAGCACTGGATTAAAGATGAAAAACTTGCAACCAAACAATACAATTTTTGGGGCAGCAAGACCTTCACCAGTTGAATTATATGTCGAAACTCTATTTGGATGTAACAACGGACGAGCGGTTTGCTTCTACTCACTTACAGATAAAGACGACGATTATATTATGTTCTACGATACAAATACCGAGGACGGTATCCATACACAAAGGTTAGATTTAGACGCAGGAAAACATGAATATTATATCAAGTGTGTAGATGGGGGAGGAAATGTTGTGGAAGATATAATGGAGTTTTCCCTAGACATTGATGAAAGTGCACCTGTTGTAGCAAGAGTTTATGAAGAAGATCAGATGTTAAAAATTGTAACAGTTAGGGACAGCGAGTGTGTTTACAGTTTGGATAACTGTGACTTCAGTTTTGACGAAGGAACGCAGATGCCTTATGCGAATTCGACAGTCCACGTCGCTGAATGGGTGCAAGGTAAAACTTATTACATCAAATGTAGGGACGAATTTAAAAACGAAGATGCGGATTGTTCAGTTGTGGTGAGACTGAGTCAGAATTTCTTATGAGGTGTTTATGAAAAAAAGAGGACAGCAGATGATGGGCATGCCTTTTGGAATGATATTCTCAATATTCCTAATTGTGATCTTCATCGTCGTTGCGTTTATGAGTATTGAATCTTTTTTGAGGTTTAGCGATACTTCTAGCGTGGGTTTGTTTTATCAGGGGTTGCAAGAAACCGTTGACGATGCCTGGCGAGGGCAGTCGAGCTCATCCCATTTCGAGATAAATTTACCGCCGAAGATTGATAAAATCTGTTTTGCCAATTTATCAGCAACGATAACCAATAATGGAGAGGATTATGAATCTATCAAGGATTTCTATGTTTATGAAGCAAACGTTTTTCTGATACCTCCCAGAGCTGCAGAAGGAATTGAATGGAAACTAATTAATCATCTAGACATTACAAAAATTAGTAAAACTAAAAATCCTTATTGTGTGAATGTTGAGAATGGCTTAACGATTAAGAAAGATTTTTATGATAAATTGGTTTGGGTTGAGTGATGATAAAGAAAAAAGGACAGTTTAATTTTGTTTGGCTCTTCGCAATTTTTGCAGGAGCTACAATTTTGGTTTTAGCGATTTATGGAGCGATAAATGCAGGAAATAGTATGAGGTTTCAGACAGATACCGAGATTGCAAAGAGCATTTCGATAATAAGCGACCCGTTACAAGCAGGGTTCTCGGAAGGTTCTTTCGGAAAAATTTTGTTTAAGCAAGAGACTCGAATAAACAATTTCTGTTTTGACGGAGAGTTTGGAAAACACACAATTTCAGTTTCAACAAAATCCGACATCGGCGAAGAGTGGAAGACCCCTGGCGAGCCAGTCCCAATTCACAACAAATACATTTTCTCTTCAGAATCAAATTCCGGAAAAGAATATTACGTCTTCTCAAAACCTTTCGAATTTCCATACAAGATAGCCGATTTAATTTTTTTAACACCCGAGAGATATTGTTTCTTGAATGCTCCCGACGAGATTGTTGAAGAAATTGAAGGAATGAACATCCTAAACATTGAAACAGAAAATTGCACTTCCGAAGATGCAATTAGAGTTTGTTTTGGTTCGGGAAGTGATTGTGATGTAAAAGTTCGTGGTTCTTGTCTGTCAGGTTGCAAATCTATCTACGACTTTGGAAGTGTAGAGAAGTCGGGATCTCAAATGGATTACGTCGGGAACTTGATGTATGCGGCAATCTTTTCAGACAAAGGGATCTACGATTGCAACGTTCAAAGATTGATGTATCGAACAGGAATGATAGCTAAAGGGCTTATTGATAAAGCCGATTTGATGGATGCGAGGAATTGCAATACAAACCTAAAAATTGATTTGATTTATTGGAATAGTGCAACAATTAATGCGACGGTTAATGATTTGAACGGATTGCATTCCATTGCTAAAAATCTTGAGAAAAAAAATGAGGGAGAACTTTGTAGGCTATGGAATTAAGAAAGATTAATCGAGGACAAATGGAGATTCAGCAAATGGCATTTATGATTTTAGCAGTATTTTTATTTTTTATTTTAGTTGGTCTATTCTTTTTAGGAATTCAATTCAAGGACATCAAAAAGAATGTTGCACAATTACAAACAGAACAAGCCATCTCTTCGTTAAAGGTTATTGCAGACATGCCAGAGTTAAATTATGACTCACACGAATCGATGACTTTAGATGAAGACAAACTAAGAATCATGTCGGGGAATCTCGGAACTTATTATTCAGAATTTTGGCCCGTAGCTTCGGTGAAAGTCTATAAAATTTACCCCAAGTTTAACGAGCGGGTAAAATGCCCTGCATTAAATTGTAATTATTTCGAAATTTATGATAATGGTCAAGAAAGTATGAAGACGTACTCAACCTATGTATCAATCTGCAAAAAAGTTAAAGAAACAGGATATATTTATGATAGATGTGAAGTTGGAAAGTTGGTTGTGGGGGTGATTACAAATGAAGCTAAGAAATAAAAAGGGGCAACAAGAGATGGTAGGATTTGTTTTGATAGTCGTACTCGTAATGGTTGGTCTAATGGTTTTTTTGATCATCTCTGTCAGAAATTCCCCAGAACCTACTAATAGTCTTGCGATTGAAAATCTGTTGGCGTCAATTATGAAGCATACAACCGAATGTGCAATTGTTTTTGAACCCCAATTCGATAATTTTGAAGATCTGTTTAAAAGTTGCTATGAGGGAGATATCTGCAGTAATCTCGAACAATCGGCATGTGAGTATCTTAATGAAAGTCTAAGAGATGTTGTCGATGCCCTAATGGATAGTGAGGCAACAGTAGTGGCCTACCAATTAGATTTTTTTGTCAGAGATGATGAAGGTCAGCAAGGTCTTTTAAGGATAGTTGAAGGAAATTGCACAGGTCCTTCTTTGGCCGCACAGAGGAGCATCGTGTCAGGATCCGAAAGTCTGGTTGTGAGAATCAAGACTTGTAATAATTTCTAAATATCAATCATCACCTGAAGCCGATCAACTACCAAGACAGGTTTTAACGATTCTCTTTTTCCAGTCTTTTCGGAATGGAATTCTATGAATCCAAATCTTTCCAAGACTTTTATATCTTCCCTAACTGACTTGAAATCCCTCTTTAGCATCTTTGACAAAGCATAAATTGACCTTGGATTTCTTGATTTTAAAATATGAAGGATTCGTGCCTTTTCATTACTTAACAGACTCCTTAAAAGTTTGATATCCGAAAAATCATGGGACTTCCCTTCTCCGAGAAGTTTTGAAACGAAAT
>JAGLLG010000052.1 GCA_023140635.1 Candidatus Pacearchaeota archaeon
ATTTTGCAGAATTTTATTGACCCGAACCAAGCGGTTTCTCTGGTCGCACTAATGCCGTCGATGATTCTTGCTGGAGAGGGTTTGTGGACTTTTGTAACGAGTATGTTTATGCATGCAGGGTTCGGACATTTATTTGTTAATATGATTTCGTTGATGTTTATAGGAGGTTTTGTTGAAAAATTAATTGGGAAGAAAAGGTTCTTGGGATTATATTTTGCTTCGGGGCTTTTTGCTGGTTTGTTTTTTGTTTTGATTGCGTTGGCGACCGGAACCGACTTAAACGTTTATGCCGTCGGTGCTTCGGGAGCAATTTTTGGTCTGGGAGGTTTGCTTGCCGTTCTGACTCCCAAGTTGCCTGTTTTGGTTTTCTTTATTATCCCAATGCCAATGTGGGCTGCGATGGGATTTTTGATAGTTGTGCTTTGGATGCTTTCGCTAGGGCTGGGTTTGCCTATAGGGAATGTCGCACATCTTGGAGGTCTAATTGTTGGTCTTGGTTATGGATTCTATCTTAAACAGAAGTATCCTCGTAAAACTAAAATGATTAGCAGGCATTTCTCGAGATGAAGAAAGGTTTTTTTGAAACGAATTATTTAAAATGCTGGAAATTTTTGGGTGAGTGTCGTTGGCATATTGTTTTTGCTTTGGCAACTTTCGCATTGTTATTCGTCATAGGTTTTATTTTTCCGATTTTTTTCCGAGAAGAAATCTTCGATTTCATTGCGAAAATAACTGCAATGATTGAAGGTAAAACAGTTTTAGAATTGGTTGGGATGATTTTTTTTAATAATTTGAGGGCGAGTTTTTTTGCTATGGTGTTGGGAATTGGGTTCGGGATTTTCCCCTTGATGGTTGGAATTGTCAATGGTTATTTGTTGGGATTTGTAGCTAGAGAAGTTGTAGCTCGAGGAGGAATTTTAATTATGTGGCGACTTTTCCCTCACGGGATTTTCGAATTGCCTGCGATACTATTTTCTATAGGGGTTGGTTTAAAGATAGGTACGGATTTATTTAGAAAGAATAATAATTTGAAATATAATTTTAAGGAAGGTTTGAGATTTTTTGTGTTTGTTATTTTTCCCTTGCTGTTGGTTGCGGGAATTGTTGAAGGGATTTTGATTGGACTTATAGGATAGAAGACATAAATTCTTATAAGTAATTCTTGTTTAGTTTTGTTATGGCGATTGAAGATTACTTCCCATCTTATCCCAAAAAGATAAAGAGAAACGTTTTTGTGATAGAGGCTAGGACTGGATTGGGTCCAATTCAATATTATGTAACTGTTACTGGTGCTGATCGGGTTGAAGTTAGAGAAAAAACTTCTGTCGAAGAGTCTTCTAAAAGGGCTGAGGAAGTTATAAACACATTAAGGGGGAAAGGATATAGTGTTGAAAAATTTGGTCCTATTGGAGGGATATAGACTAAAAAAATTCTTTCAAGTTTTTTTGTTTTTTATAATTGTTTAGTATCCAGGATTTTTCTTTAATTTGCTCTATAGAAATCTTAATTCTTGTCTGAATATTCTTAAGAGCATCTTCGATACTATCAAAATATCTTGGTTGATTAGCAAATGCTCTTCTTGTGGTTTCTCTTACAATACCTACTCCTAAAGGTGCATAATATTCTGGACGAATTTCTCTAAAAATCAAAATTGTCGCTTGGCGTTTTATCTTTTCTAAATATTCTGTAGTTGGAAGTCGCATTGCATAATACCCTCCGGTGACATTTGATGCGTAGGTTTTTCGACCAAAGAATCCTTCGTAGTCTTGTGATAATTCGGTTTTGTTTGAAGAAAAAGTTGATCCTGAAATCCATGCTTCTATTGCTTCGAATGAAAAATTTCCTGGAAGGAGTAACGCTTCGACATAATTGCCTACGAAGTTTCCTGAGAATAATGTTATCTGATTTATTTCGGGATAGTACTTGATCTTTTCTAGTTGCTGTTTTGAGATTGTGTCGTCGGTAGCGGTTATACTCCATCGTGTTGGGACCATTTTCCTTTTTACTTTTGTACCTAGGAGTCCGATAGATAGGAGTTTTTGTAGATGATCTACCCGGATATTAGATTTGTAAAGTTCTTCTAGGGCCGTTGTTGCTCTGACATCGTAATCTGATGTAAGATAATCTACCTTTTTTGAAACTTGAGGATTTTCCTCGAGAACTGCTTTTCTAATTGGGGCTGGGTTTGTCATTGGTCGGAAAACTGAATCAGAAGTAAATCCTATCGATGGTTTTTTCTTCAAAAAGAATTCTGTTGAAACGGGTCTGGAGGATAGAGCAAGTTCTTGAGTAACTTTTTTTAATTTTGATTCGCTTTTAATATTTATTTTTGCTTTCCCGTAAACCAATTGACCCCTTAGTCTAAGGATATTTTCAACCGAGAAATTATTGGTGGACCATTCTTCCGCTGTTGCGAAGTTTGATATATTATCATTTTCTGATGGAGCTAAAATTCCTGAGTTGATGTAGGGGTAGCCGATTCTACCGACAAAAAGTTCTGGTGCGGATTTTCCGGAGAAATGGAGTCTTGGTTTTGGAGCATTATCTACGAATCTTCTTAGAATTTGGCATGGTTTTCCACAAAATCCCTTTCCCTTACATTTGATACATAAGCCATCCATATTAAGATTGAGAAATTTGAATTTAATCCATTATACACCTTAATCTCTAAGACTGCTTAGCCCGATTACTAAGGAGGTTGTTCCAATTAATATTGCAATCCAAACTAGACCGCCTTTAAGAAAATATATGGCGGCTGTACCGAATCCTGCGATGTTTGTAATCCATGCATAGATCGGAGCTATGAGAAGAGCTAATCCGATTAGTATTCCTATAAATTTGTTCATCATTGGAAAGATCTTGGAAGGTTTATATATTTTTAGGGGGTAAAGTATATTATCGATTATAGGTGTTAGGGCAAATTTTATAAATAAGTTATCTGTTTAATTACTATGAAAAAAGAGATTGGATATGTTATATCTGTTGCAGGAATCGCTGTTATGGCTTTGGGTTTTGGAATTATTGATTTGAAATTGGAATTTTTAGAAGGTGTTGCAGGGAATTATATTGCGGGGGCTGGGATTGTTGCGGTTATTGTCGGGGTTGTTATTTCTTTGAAAGCTGAGGGTGGAAGGAAGAGTAAGCAGGTTGCGGAGGAAGTTCCGATTTACGAGGGTGTTGGGAAGAAGAGGAAGATTGTCGGGTATCGGAAGGATTAGATGTTATTTTTGAGGAATTTTTGAATTGTGTGTTTTTGTTTTCTTTTGTTACCTCTATTTAGAGATAACAAAATAATAAGGTTTATATAGTTATTTTACTCCGCATAAACATGAAAGAGAAGTTAAACTTTGGGATTGTAAGATGGTTCCTGTAGCTGGTGTTAGGGACCATTATATTAGTGGATTTAGAACTGGTGTTGGGTTTCAAAGTGAGGCACCTTTAGAGATTGCAAAATATAGTTCTTATCTAAATAAAACGAGTGGGTTTGGTAAATTGTTTCATTATATTGGCGTTGCTTGTGGTGAGATTGTTAATTTCGGTAGTCTTGGTTATTTTGAACGAAAAAGTTTTGGAAATCTGAATCGCGAAGATGGTACAACACAGAGTAATGATAATCTGGAAGATATTGTTGAAGAAGAACATGAAACTGTTAAAGATAGTAAACTGGAAGAAGATATAATAAATTATTTCATCAAAACTGGAGAAAATGTAACGAGCAAAATTAATAAAAATTATAAATCTAAAAACAAGGAGTTCTATAATGGCAATAAAGATTCTCCTGAGCGAGGCTACTCAGAGGGGTTTAGAAACGAGGAATACGGTTCCGAGAAGGCTAAGAGCAAGACTATGATTCCAATGAAGCTAGAGAAAGGAACAAATATGTGGAAGATTGATAATGCTGAAGAAAAGGATGGGTCTTACTCGAAATTTGTATAATCAAAGTTTTTTAGGTCCAGATGAAATTAAAGAATATGTTGATAATGGATACATGAGTGCGCTTAATGTCCCTTTTGTATACGGTACTCATGATGGAAAATAACCAGGGGGAAAGAAATCTTACAGATGATGAGAAGAGAGAATTGATAAGTGGGAAGATAATATAATTAACTTATTCTTTTACCCAACTCTTTAGCCCTTTCTTTCCATCCTTTTAACACTTTTTCTGCGGCCGCTTTTTTTGATCCTCGGAGATTTAGGGAATTCATTTTGTCTTCCATTGAGTTAATTTGGGCCTCAAGTTCTATAAAGTGCCTAATATCTCTTCCCCTCATCATAGCTCTTCTTTCTGCCTCATCGAATTGTGTGTGGATTGGTCTATCTAGAAGAATTGATATTACGACTCCGATTATTCCTGCATAGTAGATGTAGTTTGCGCTTCCTAGATCTCTGTATCTTAGTCCTGCTAGTGCGATTAAGGCCGCCCCATAGAGCATCCATCCTATTTGCCTTCCCCTGTGTCCGATTCCAGACTGGTGGATGAAGAAGAAGTATACTAGTAAAGGTAATAGTGTTGTTATTCCTACTGCGAGTGCTCCGTATTGTAGTAAGATTGCTCTGACGAATTCTGTGGGCATATATCTTATTGCGAGGATTGAGATTGCCGAGGATATAATAATTGTAATTTTTTTGTCTGTTCCGAAGATGTCGTTTTGTTTTATGACTGTATATGTTATAAAATATACTAGGAGGAGGAGGAGGAGTTTCGCGAAAAGGAATTCGTCGAAACTTTCTATGCTGAGAATTGTGTCGGCGACGAATCTTATGACGATGACGATTACTTCTCCTAAGCCTTCTGCTAATTGCTCGATGCCCTGAACGGGTCCGGCTGTTACCAGCGACGAGAACACGATTGTCAGAAATGTTAGGATTCCACCGTTTCTTTTCATGATGATGTTAGAGATTTGAAGTTTAAAAGATTTGTTATGTTGGTAGAATTTAGAAATGTTTATAAAGATTTTTATGGTTGTTTTATTATGGTTTCGGAAAAGAGTCATGTGAATAAGTTTTTGATTTTAGGAGTTTTAGGTTTATTTTTAATGAGTTTTATGGGTAGCTTTGTCGTTGCGGATGCGGAGGATGTAGGGGAGATTGTAGGAGAAACTTTTGGACAGTTTGGTGAGGGCCTTAAAGGATTTTTTACCGGATTATTTGGGGATACTCTTTTGGGAGAGGGTGTTTTAGGAAATATTTTTATGGCCCTACTAATTGGTATGTTTGTTTATTCGGTATTAGGAACGTTTTTTAGTGATCAAAACCCTTGGATTCTTAACCTAGCAACTATCGCAGCTACAGGATTGGCTATTCTTGGTTTGCCAGAGAATTTTTTAAAGTCTATTCTAATAAATTTTGGCGCGATGGGTGGGGCGATATTGATGATCGTTCCTTTTTTAGTAATATTCTGGTTTACGATTAAAGTAAATAATGTTTTGATGGCTCGAGGAATTTGGTTGTTTTACACAGCGTATTATTTTATATTCTTTTTTGGAGGATTGTTCAGCGAGGGTGAAGTCTGGCTTAGTTTTTGGGCGATGGCACTTGGATGGATAATGTTCTTTTCCATCCTTAAGGTGAGGAAACTTATCTTTAAGGAACAGCTTGTTAGCGATGTGGAGGAGGCTAAGAAGAATATGGAAAACAATCTTGCTGCAAAGGATATATCTGAGGAAATCTGGAGAGGAACTTCAGGAATTGGGAAGGGAAAGTAGTTCCTAAGCTTTTTTAAACGTCTTGTACAAAGTAGTTGTGATGTTTAAGACAAAAGATTTATAAACAGCTGTTAAGATATATTAACATATGTTAAATATTATTAACAGATTATCAATATTTTTTGAAGATTGTTATAGAGAGTTTTCTGTTCGGGAATATTCTCGCAAGGTAAAGATTAGTCCTCCTACAGTTTCAAAGATGCTAAAAAATTTTGCAAAAGAGGGATTATTAGTTTTGAGAAGAGAAAGAGGGTTTCTATTGTTTAGAGCAAATCGAGAGAGTTTAATTATGAGGGATTTGTCTAAAATATATTGGAGAAAAAAACTGGAACGTTTAACTGAATTTTTGGAAAATGAACTGTATGTAGATTCTATCGTTTTATTCGGCTCTCTTTCAAAGTTAGAAACAACTAAAGACTCCGATGTAGATATTGTGGTGTTTAGTAAATCTAAAAAGAAAATTAATGTTAGCGAATTTGGAAAAAAGTTAGGACGAGAAATTCAGATTTTTACGTTTGAATCCTTGGAAAAAGTTAATAAAGAGTTAAGGGGTAACATTATGAATGGTTATATACTCGGAGGGTATTTAGCATAATGGATTGGAGCGAATGTAAAAAAAGACAAATTGTAAAAGAAAGTAGCATCGATAAAAATTTGATTTCTTCGCTAGTTCAATCTAGTGAGAGAAAATTGGCAACAGATAAATTTGCTCCATTGAGTGAAATTACAGCCTCGACAAAGATTGCGAATAATTATGATTCAATGAGGGAGGTTTTAGAAGCGCTTTCTATTTCTCGAGGTTTTAAAATTTACAATCATGATTGTTTTGTAGGTTTTATTTTGGAGGTATTAAAGACCCCCTCAGAGGCGAATTGTTTTGATAAGCTTCGTAAAATTAGAAATGGAATAAATTATTATGGGAAAAATGTAGGTGTTGAAGATGCTAAAAAAATTATTAAAGAATTGAATGAGTTGAGAATTAAATTTTTGAATCGTTTAAATGAGTAGGAAATTATATCTTTTTGCAGGATTACTGGTTATCTCAATGATGTTTTTTATTTCTGCACAAGACTCTCCAAGCGTCGCTGTTGGTGGTGAAGATGTCGAAGATATTCAGGGAGCGATTGATGATTATTCGCCTCTTGACGATTCTGGAGAGGTTAATTTAAGTAAGTACAAACCGTTTAAGAGTAAGGCTGAGGAGAGAATTGAAAAGATTAATGAGTATATTGGACCTATTACGAAGGTTCTTTGGGGGGTGGAGTTGTCGTTGTCATGGATTTTTATTTTTTCTTTTATCGTATGGATTTTATTAATCGAGTTGATTGTTATGCCTGTGAGTGAGATTCTTGATTTCAATATTTTTGGTTCTTTATTCGCTGCAACAATTATTGCAAGTCTTTCTATGCAAGGGTTTGGGAAGGATTTTGTTATTTGGATGAATTCTTTGATGACTCATTGGTGGATTGGTCTTATTGTTTTAGGAGGTTCGGTGATAGTAGGTTTTGTTTATTCAGTGTTTGTAAAGACTATTGGGGAAAAGATTAAGGCTGAAAAAGAGGCAGAGGAAAAAGAAAAAACTGATAGGGCACGGAAAGCTAGTCAAGCCATTGGAGAGATTGATATGAAAAGATTAAAGGGTTAAATTCTTAATTAAAAGAAATCTCCCAAGCCTTTCTGTTTTTTCTCTTCTTCTATCTGTTTCAGTTTTTGTAATCCTGAATCTATTCTATTTTCTGAAAAATCGTTAGAAAGAAGGATTTCTTTTACTTTTGTTTCGTCAACTTTCTTAAATTCTATATCTTCCATATATGATGATTCGTATTCGTGAAATTGTTTGAAAATTTCTTGCCAGTCAAAGATGAAATTATAGCGGTCATTATTCTGAACGTGTTTGAAAATCTCTACAGGATATTTGTATTTCTGCACAATCTCTAATGCGCGTTTTTGACCGAGACCTTTTATTCCTCCAGGATTGTAATCTGTTCCTACAAGGATTGCTAAGCAGATGAGCTGGTCTTTGTCTATTTGTAGTTTGTTAAGAACATCCTGAAATTCAATTAGTTCTAATTTTATGTCAATGTAAATTCCTGCTGCTGTTCTTCGTCTTCGTGCCGAAGTCAAATTTCTAATAAGATATGGGGATCCATAAAGTAGTGCGTCGTAATCTTGAGATACGGCGGCCCAGGCCTTTTTTGCTCGTGCTAACGTCGCTGCTTCTGCCTCCCCTTCTCCGGGAGATTGAATTACGGGAATCCCCATCGCGATTAAGAGTTTTTTACTCTCTTTGATTATCTCTTCAGTGATTTTCACAAATCGACCACCATATTTTTTCATCCCGTCGATGTCTTCATTTAGTTTCGCTTCCTTGTATTTTTGTTCTGCAATTCTTTTTGCTTCTTTTCGTCTTTCTATTTCTTCTTGTTTTAGTTCAGGAGATTTTCCATCAAAGACATATACAGGTTTTATTCCACCTTGTAGGAGGTTTATATTTCTATAAAAGAGTCCTGATAGGTGAGAGGTTATTTTCCCTTGTTTGTTCATCAGAGGAGTTCCGTCGGGTTGCCTTATTGTTGTTAGAAATTGGTAAAGTGTATTGAAGGCGTCTATCGCTACGATTTTCCCTTTTAAGTCTGAGATTTCAATTTCTTTTCTAGGAATGATCTCGGATATTTGTACGCCCATGTTAAATAAAAGATAACGAAATTAATAAAATTATTGGTTGATAGATCTTCCCTTATTATAAAGGTCCCAGTATTTTCTTGCTAGAGGAAGACAGTCTATTTCATTTCTCCCTTTCTTTTTAGAGATTTCAGATGCTAAAAAACCTATCTGAGATTGTTTGTAAGCTGGATCAAACTTAGATAAGGTCCTTCCTCCTTCCTCTTGAATATATTCTTGAATTTCAAAGGCATGATTTTTTGCACCACCATAATTATTAGTTAAAACATTCACTGCATGACCAATGATTGCATGTCTTTTATCTTTGATTAGATCTTTTGAAACCTTTCTAGAAATGGCGTGTGAAACTGCACCCTTATCACTGGTTGAAAGTACCAGTTCTAATCTATTAATATTGTGTATTCCAGGGATTGTTATCTCTGGAAGTTCAACAACATAATGGGAATGTGGTCTTTTTTCCATATTAGATAGAATCCTAGAATGTTTATAAATCTTTCCATTGTTGTATCTCTCTAGTGGTTACGTTTGTCTCCCCTTACATATCTCTTCAAAAAACATATAAAGAAGGTTGAACTTTGTCAGATATGAAATTCGAGTTTATTCCCGTCGATTACGATTATTTTGACTTTGAAGGCAAAAACTATATTAGGTTAATTGGCCGAACAGAAAAGGGTAAGAAAGTTTGCGTGATTGACTCTTATGAGCCGAATTTTTGGATTATTTTGAAAAAAGGGTATGAAGACAAGGTTGATAATGTTATTAAGAAGATTGAAAAATTGGAAGTTGAAAAAGCTTCGAGAGTGACCAAGGTTCTAAAGGCAGAGGTTTTTGATAAAAGATTTCTTGGAAGGAAGGTTAAGGCTATTAGGGTTTTTGTAACGAATCATAAGGATGCACAGGATATTGCTTCAGCTATTGGAGATTTAAAAGAAATTGAATTTAGAAGAGAATATGATCTCCCTTTGATCTCTAAATATATTAAGGAAAAGAATGTTGAGCCATTGAGATGGTATGATGTTGAGGGTGATATACTGGATGTACAAGATTTTGGAGGGCTTGGTGAAGCACTTAATTTAGAAACCTGTGTTGCTGCTAATGAAATTACTCCGCTAAAAAAAGATAAAAATTTTGAACCAAAAATTCTGGCATATGATATAGAGTCTGATAGCATTGAACCTGGAAAAGGAAACGTCCTGATGATTTCACTATATGGTAAAGATATTAAAAAAGTATTAACTTGGAAAAAATGTGAGGGGAAACAGAGTTATGTCGAGTGCCTGGAGGATGAAGGTGTAATGCTCGAGAGGTTTTCTGAGTTAGTTAATGAATACGATCCAGATATTTTAGTGGGATATTTTTCTGATGGGTTTGATTTACCTTACTTAAAGGCAGCCTCTCAAAAAAACAAAGTAAAACTTTCTTTGGGTGTTGATGGTAAGGGACCGACTTTTAATAGGGGGAGGATTCCTTCAGGAAAAATTGCAGGGATTGTTCATGTTGATTTGTTTAGATTTATCGATGCTGTTTTTTCTCAATACTTGCAATCTGAAACTCTATCCTTGAATGAGGTTGCTGGAGAACTTATTGGTGAGAGAAAGGAGGATTTTGATTTTAATCGGTTGTCTAATATGACTGATAAAGATTGGCATGATTTCTTTTCTTATAATCTGCAGGATGCAGTGATTACTCATAAACTTGCTAATAAAATCTGGCCGGATATTTTGGAGTTTAGTCTCATCATCAAGGAGCCTCTGTTTGATGTAACGCGAGATAGGATGTCATCCCATGTTGAAAATTATCTCCTTCACAATTTGGATAGGTTCAATGAAATCGTAGAAAAAAGACCGATGTATAATGAGATTAATGAGCGAAAATCTAAGGGGAAGTATGAGGGGGCTTTTGTTTTTGAACCGGTTCCAGGACTTTATGAAAATTTAGTTATGTTCGATTTTACTAGTATGCATGCGAGCATTATAGTTTCGTTTAATATTTCGAAGTCTACCCTTCTTCAAAAGAAAGAGAAAAATTATTACGAATCTCCTGAATTCGAATTGGATGGCGATAAGGGGAAATTTCAATTTACGAAGGATGAAGGATTTTCTCCGACGCTGCTTAAGGAAATTGTCGACAAAAGAAAACAATATAAGCAAGAGTATAATGAGAATAAAAATCCGATTACGAAAGCAAGATCGAATGCTTACAAATTGTTGGCGAATGCGTCTTATGGTTATTTGGGATTTTTTGGAGCTAGATATTATT
>JAGLLG010000053.1 GCA_023140635.1 Candidatus Pacearchaeota archaeon
ACTTTGGTTTTGAATTCTTCGGAGACAATTACCTCTTCGAACCAGTTATCTGTTTCGCAATCTGACGACGGGGGGAATGATGGAGTAGATGACTCAGAAACCAGCGACGGTGGAAGTTCTGGTGGCGGGTCGAGCGGGGGAAGTTCTTCTTCTACGGAATGTGTTTTGACTAATGCTTATTGGTCAACAGCGTCGGCAATAGAGGGTCAGCAGGTCTCATTAACAGTAGAAGGGACTGATTGTGACGGCGAGGGGATTGATTTGTTCGTGATTTGGGAAGCGGATTTAATCGGAGATGATTCTGTTAATAACAACCCCGCGTCAATAAACTTCTTAGATGGACGAGCTATCTCGACGTGGACAGTGGAGTACCAGGACGATTTTTTTGGTAATCCGGAGTATTATTTTATTAGTTCATTAAAATCCGACGTTGATGTAAAGATAGACTCGAGAGATCATGGAGATCTGCTTAAGGTTATCGAGGCTGGAAGTAAGATAATTGGAGAATGTCCGGATTATGTTTGGACTGGAATTCGGTAAGGATTTTTAAAAGTGTAGTAATTATTCCTTCATCCCAATCTTCTTTTTCCCACCCATATATGGTTGAAGAATTTTTGGAATATTAATTGAACCATCCTTATTTTGGTTATTCTCGATTAATGCGATTAATGTCCTAGGAGAAGCAACAACAGTATTATTCAATGTGTGTGCAAAATAATTACCCTGTCCTCCATTAATCTTAATTCCCAATCTCCTCGCTTGTGCATCAGTCAAATTAGAACAACTGCCGACTTCAAAATATTTTTTCTGCCGAGGAGACCATGCTTCAACATCACAAGACTTAGCTTTCAAATCTCCTAGGTCTCCTGAACAACATTCCAATTTTCTAACAGGGATACCAAGTTTCTTAAAAAACTCAACGGTGAAGTTCAACGTTTTATCATACCATTCATAAGATTCCTCAGGCTCACAAATAACAATCATTTCCTGTTTCTCAAATTGATGCACACGATAAAGCCCTTTTTCCTCAATTCCATGAGCACCCCTTTCTTTTCTAAAGCATGGAGAATAACTTGTCAACATCTGGGGAACTTCACCCTTCTTCAATGTCTTATCTTTAAACATTCCAATCATCGAATGCTCACTCGTCCCAATCATATACAAATCTTCCCCTTCAACTTTATACATCATAGTATTCATCTCTTCAAAACTCATAACACCCTTCACAACGTCACCCCTCATCATAAACGGGGGAATACAATATTCAAACCCTTTTTCAATCATAAAATCTCTCGCAAACGAAAGAACTGCTGAATGCAATCTCGCAAGATCACCTTTCAAAAAATAAAACCCCGTCCCAGAAGTCTTTCTTGCACTATCCAAATCAAGAAGCCCCATTTTCTCCATCAATTCAACATGGTTAAAGATTTCATAATTAGGAATTTTTGGTTTACCAATAATCTCCCTCTCAACATTTTCCGAATCATCCTTCCCCCTAGGGACTGATGCATCGATCATATTCGGAATTTTCATCATCATCATCATAATCTCATTGGCCATCTTCCCAACTTTTACTTCAATCTTTTCAATCTTCTTTGGAATTGTCTTTGCCTCTGCAACTAAACTTTTAGCCGCACTTTTCTTTCCAGCCTTCATCAATTGATTAATTTTTTCAGAAATCTTATTTCGTTCAGCCCTCAGATCATCAACCTTCTTTTTCTCCTTCCTCCAACTAGCATCTAACTCCATAATCTTATCAACAAGTACCAATTTCCCTTCTTGAAATTTTTTCTTAATATTTTCCCTCACAGACTCTGCGTTTTCCCTAATTAATTTAATGTTTATCATCCGAAAAAATCTATAGATTTTTGAGCAACGGGTTCACCCCGTTAACAATCTAATCTAACACCCAATTGGTTTATTTATCATTTAGAAGATGAAGCAACAATATATTTAAACTTATTCATACAAAAATTTTCATGGACGAAAAAGAGTTGATAAAAAGAGTTCGAAATTCGTTTAGTGCAAAGAAATCTAGAGCTGAGATTCTCACAGGATTTCAAAAACGAGGATATAAACTAGCATATGCTGATAAGCTGATTTCCAAAGCAAGCCGTCCTAACAGAACCGCAACACTAGTTTTCCTCACAATCCTTGTCGTATTTTTCATAGCATTCGGGAGTTATTCTTTATTAGATAAACACAAAATGGAACTATCCAACCCTCTATCAAGTACTACAGGAAATACAATCGCGACATTCCCAGACATCCCTCAACAAGAAAGAGAAATAGACCAAATAGAAATAACCTCTGAATTTATCTCATACCTATTAAACGAATTAGCTGCATGGAAACTTCACAAAAACCCTCTTAATTTTGAAAAACCAATCATCAATTTTAAAATCGGAGACAAAGATTTTCATTCCGAAATTGACAATGAAATAATAACTTATGAAGGACTCAGCCAAAAAGCAGATTTACAGATAGATACGAACAAAGCCGACTTAATCAAAGCAATAAGCTCTAACAATTCAGAAGATGTTTTAAAACAATCTCTCGCAAATGAAAAAACACAATTAAATGTTTTCGCGAGCGAAGCAGAACTTTTTTCTAAGGGCTACTTCAAATTTTATAACTTTCTAAAATAACTGCTACCACTCCAAAATTTTCTGTCACTTGGTTAAATTTTTGTATCTACTGGTCATGGACGAATTTTCGGAGAAAGACTTATAAGCCATTTATAACTTTGATATATACATCAGAAACTATATATTACATGGGAGACAATTTCGATTTATTTTTTAGAAGAAAACCGGCGCTAATGCTCATAGCTCTAAAAAAAGTCTCGCGAGCAAAATACGGTTCCCAGTTAGCAAAAGAAGTCGACTGCACATACTCCCACGCCGTGAAGATTCTACAAAATTTAGAAGAGCTCGGATTAGTAAGTTTCGAGAAAAAGGGAAGGATTAAAATAATCAAACTGACGAAGAAAGGAACTGATGTCGCGGATAATATTGAAGCGATACGGAAGCTGGTTGCTTAAGAGTATAAAAGATGGTTGAACATGAAAATCTGGAGAAGAAAGAAGAGATGAAGAAGAAACAAAATCTTCCTATTTGGGTTTGGATTCTAATATCGGTTTTAGTCATTTTACTTTTGATGAATTATAACACAACTAAAGAATTAAAAAAGGAAGTGGAATATTCTAAAAATTGTATTGATGATTGTATTTTCAAATTTGATGGATGCTTAGATAATATTACTAAACCGACTTTTCCATCAAATCCAAAAATTTTAGATTGTCTTTGGGATGAGAATTGGTGTGTTGAAAATTGTCAAATATATGATTATGAATATCAGAAAGCAATGGGGAGAATAGAATGAAAAAGGAAGAAAAATGGCCTCGAGGGGATTTGAACCCCCGACACCTAGATTAAGAGTCTAGTGCTCTAACCAGGCTGAGCTACGAAGCCATATAACATTAGATAAAATTTTACTTTAAAAACTTGTGGGATTTGTTGCCCAAGCCCTTTCCCCTGCTCCCAGTTCCCCGCGAATAAAAATTTTTTAACGTCGCCGTCCATCGGAAATGGACACCTGCGACTAAAATTTTTATTCGCATTAAATACGATATTTCAAATTCATTTTTCACGCAGGGTATTTTGTGCAACAAAAACCAAATGAAAAATGAATTTAATTATCGCAATCTGAGGAAGGTACAGCGAGGAAACCTAGGTTTCCCGCTAGTCATCCACCCGAACGATATTCTTACATTTCACACACTTATAAAATTTCGATTCTGGCTCGTCTCCAGCCCTCATTTGCCTAATCCAAAAATAAGATTTCTTGTTTCCACACTTTTTACAATCATAACCTGTAACAGGGTGGATATCAGCCTCTTTTTCGCTTACTACCTCGACAACGGACCGATCCGTAATCTCTTCCTTAACTTCCATATTAACCTTACCTTTAGCAGAATAATTACATCTAGGACAACCAAACCTTGCCGTTTTCATCATCAATAACGCACCACACTTTGGACAAAATTCCATTAACTAGCAAAATTCCCTCCATATATAAAATTAACTATCTTGTTATTTACTGTGCTCCCCGGTGACATATGTCAC
>JAGLLG010000054.1 GCA_023140635.1 Candidatus Pacearchaeota archaeon
AATATAGAAATCCAGATTTTCGTTTTACGACATTTTTAGCGATAACTTTTCCCATTTTTTTTACCTCCTTTTTACCTCCTTCGATTGAGATGATTTTATTAATCCAATTTTATATTTAAATGTTTCTATTGTCGATAAAATGTTTCTCGTCGATGGTTTGTCATTTTTATGTAGTCCTTGGAACCTCGAGGAGGTATTTTCCTCTTCCTGAAATGTTCAGTTTCCAGTTTTTGACGTCGACAACTTTTGTTGAATGCATTTTTTCGTCTAGCCAGATTGCTTTGAATGGTTTACAGAATAACGAATGTATCGAGAGTGTTTTGTTTTTGTTGAAGATAAATAGGAGGGGTGGTGAATTTTTTTTAAACATTAATCCTAGAAATTTTTTTGAAGGGGTATTGCAGATTTTTACCTTTATTTTTTTACCTTTTCCATTGATGAAGTATGTTATTTCTTTTAGAACCATCTTCTTTCCTCTTCATCTGATATAGGTTTGATTTCTTTCTTTAAATTGCAATAGTGGTTGTAGACTTGTTCCACAGATTCGTTGTGAACTTTATTGTGGTGAATAAATCCTCCTCCGAAAGATTTTGGGATATGCATGAGTTCGTGAATTATTACTTTTAATTGTTCGTTGCTTGGGAGCTTGTCGAATTTTTCTGAGATGACTTCGATTAAATAAAATCCTTTTTTTCGCCCCATACCTATTTGCATTGCTTTACCAAGGGCATGACATCTTGCGATTGTCCTCCTAGCTGATGAACCGAAACTTCGGATAAATGCTACGTGTTCTATTGGGATGTGATTCCATCTAAGTTCTTCTATAACTTCTTTAGATATCTTTTGTATATCTGGTGCATGGGTGTATTTTATCATTTTGTTTCGATTACCTTTCTTTTAGATGTGGATCCTTTTATAATTTTTACTTTTGAGTGGAGATATTTCGAGAGAAACTTTATTAACTCTTTATTAGCCTTGTTATCCTCTGGAGATTTCTTTAAGAAGACTTTGTATTCATCTTCGGAGATCTTTTGAATTTCTTGTCTTCCAGAATTTGGTTGAACTTTGATGTTTAGCTTCATAAAAGGGTTAAGAAGTTTAGGTTTAAATTAGTTGCTGTGCGAAATTATATTATATTACTAAATATTTAAATAGAAATAAATTCAAATTTGATTATGAAAGGATTGATACTATTTGATATTGATAAAACTTTAGTTAAAAGTTCAATGGAGTATGTAATAGCATTTTCTAAGGGGTTTAGAGAAGTCTATGATATTGATAGTACCATTGATATCATCGATTATTGTGGTATGACTGATCAACAGATCATTGTGGAGGTTCTCAAAAAGAAAGGATTAACTGAATCCGAGATAGATCTGGAGATTCATGAGTGTATGGATGTAATACTTGATTATTTTGATAAAATAAAAGATTCTATTCAGGTAGAAGTTCTGGTAGGTGTATTGAAATTATTGAAAGAACTAAAAGAGCAAAATTTTATCATAGGATTGGTTACTGGAAATCTTGAACCGATTGGTAGGGGGAAGTTAGAAAAAGTAGGATTGAATCATTATTTTAGATTTGGAGGCTTCGGAAGTGATGATGCTAGTAGGACAAAGTTAGTAAAATTGGCGATAAAAAGAGCTGGGGAAAACTTTGGTTTTAAATTTGAGGATAATGTTTTCCTTTTTGGTGATACTCCTCGAGATGTGGACGCTGGAAACGAAGCTGGAGTAATAACTATCGGAGTTGCAACAGGGAATTATTCTAAGAGAGATTTAGAAAATACATCTGCTGATTATGTTGTAGATAATTTGCAGGATACGAAGAAGATTTTGAATTTAGTTTTGAAAAAGTTTTAATTAGTCATAATTTCAATCTACTCACACTTCACTCTTGTTCAAGATAGTTTTTTTATCTTTGGGTTCACAAGAGCAAAGATGTTCTATTCGCTTCGAGCAATTTGTTAAGATATCCATTTGTCAAACAGCTCAAAGCTCACCATCACTCCCTCAATGGAATTAACTCGTCATAATTTCAATTCCATCTCGATGTTTTAAAGCGTGATCTTTTCCAACTGGTTGTTTTGTTCTTACGTCTATTGCCTTTATGAATTTATCTCCAATGTCCGTATGAAGATGGTATGCAAAATCTAATGCTGTTGATCCCTTAGGTAGGAGAAAGCAATCTGGAAGGATATTGCCCTTACTGTCTGCGAGTTTTGAACCTGCTGGGAAGATTGATATGTATTCCAGAAGGTCAAAGACGGCTTTATCGAGGACTTCTTGAACACCTGTAGAACCGTAAATATCTAAAACATTTTTTTGAATGGATTCCAAGGCTGTTTTTTGTTTTTTATTAACTTTATCTTCATTAATTGTGAAACTTGAGGAGCCTTGAATGTAATCTATTAATTCAGCGTTTGCTGCGTGTCTTAATGAAAGTTCTGCATCTGCAGAACATGGAAGGATTAAAATTTCAGGGAATTCTTTTTTTAATCGTTCTAAGTTTTCTTTTGAAGATGGTTTGTCAATTTTATTTGCGACGATCAACATTGGTTTGGTTGTATGTCTTAATGTTTTTGTGAAATTTGCTAAATCTTCTTCAGACCAATCATTGGGTTTTTCTGGATCTAGCTTTAGTTTTAGTAAAACTGATTTGACATCGTCTTCGGAGACTTTTAGACCTGAAAATTGTTTAGCAATAGCTTCAGGGAAATTTTGTTTTGTTGATTGAATCGTTCTAGAGAATTTATTCCAAACTTTTCCGAAAATTTCTCTATACCATTTGCTTAATTCGTTTTCTAACATCCTTACATCTTTTACAGGGTCTCCGTCCCCTTCTTTTCCTTCGAGGTCTGTTGTTCCTGAGATGTCTACGATTTGGAGAAACATATCTGCTTGTCTTAAGTCATCGAGGAACCTATTTCCGAGTCCTTTTCCTTCTGAGGCTCCTTCAACTAATCCTGCTACATCCATTAATTCTACTGGAACAAATCGTGTTTCTCCTGTACAGAATCCTGTTCGAGGATTACATCTTACACCAAGTTCCTTACATAGTGCTTTGACTTGGACATAACCTATTCCGTGATTTGGTTTAATTGTCGTGAAAGGATAGGAAGCTATTTGAATGTCTGCTAGCGTTGCTGCCTTGAAGAATGTTGACTTTCCACACGAGGGTTTCCCCACTAATCCTAAGAGCATGTTAATTGTAAATTGGAGGCGTTTTAATTTTGTAGGCAACGTATAGCAAGCTAAATGCCAATATTATTAGAATTATTTTTGAAATATTAGTGGTCCAAAGTGGAAGATTTTCTGACATCGAAACAACTGTGGCCAGTAAACTAATAGCTATTGCAAAAATAGATGTCTTTATTCCCGCTATTGAAAGCGATTCGTTATTGTATTTTGATTTCTTCTTTGCCATATTGTCTTTCTGAGCCCGAAGGGATTTTACTCACGATTTGCATTCCAAAAAATATTTCATATTTCTTTTTGGAAAGCGAATCGTTCGCCCTTGACATGTCAAGGGTTCAAACTATGAGCCCGAAGGGATTTGAACCCTTGACCGCTGGCATTCTTCGAGTGAAGAATTGATGAAGTTCAATTGAACTTCACTCATATAAGACCAGTGCTCTACCTGGCTGAGCTACGGGCTCATAAAACTATTGAAGAAATGAGATATAAAAACGTTGGGATTACTTTTGACAGAATAATAAAGTCCAATCTTTTTCTTTGTTTGTGTAAAATTCGTACTTTGCAAAATATAGTTTTATTGAATTTTCTAACTCTTTTTGTGTATATTTATGGGAATGTGAAACAACAACCTGATCTCCTTTGTAAAAATTAATTTCCTTATCTTGGAATTTTATTCTTTTATTCTTTTTTACTTCATAAAAGCACTCAACTCTCCGGTGTCTGTACCTCGCACCAAATTCAAGTTCGTTTCTAGAAAATCCTAATCCTATAAGAACATGCCCTAGAAAATTATCTACTTCTGGTGTGATATATCCCTCTGCTAGTTCTGTTCCGTCCTTAGTATTATCTAGTGATACACCAATCAATAAAGAATCACCAAACTCCATAGAATTCTGTAGAGAGTATAATAAATCATGTGTCTCAAAATTTCCTATTGTAGAACCAAGGAATAAAATTAGCAACTCTTTGTCCGATTTTCTTAGTAGCTCTGTTACGTTTTCTAGATTTTCGAAATCAGATACATTCCATTGAAAATTTACTATCTTGTCCACACCATCTAATTTAGAAATATTTTTTATAGCTTCATTAACCATATATGCGCTGATGTCGATAGGGCAATAGTTTATCTTATGATCTTTTTTCAGAATGTCGATAGGAACTATCGCCTTTCTTCCGTCTCCACAGCCAACATCTACAAGTGTCATATTTTCTTTGAAAGAATTTTTCTTTATGATTTTTGGGATTACTTCTTTTAATAATTCTATTTCATTGTCGACCATTCGGGTCTTGTATTCTTCTGACTGATCTAAATCCAAATAAGCTTGTGCCTGTTCCTGTGTTAGATACCATAATTTAGAATCAGCTATATCCCAGATTCGTGTGTTTCCTTCTAAAGAATATCCTCTCTTTATTAGTTCTCTAAAGATGAGGTCGTTAATTTGTGGCTTTTTGGTGTCTTTTGCCATGAATATAAGGAGAATTTTCGCTTTTTATGTGTTTGTATTTGTTGTTAGGAAGTGACGGTGAATACAAAATAAGAAGTTTTAAAAATGAATTTTTGTGTTTATGATGAAGCTCCTATAGTCTAGTGGCCAAG
>JAGLLG010000055.1 GCA_023140635.1 Candidatus Pacearchaeota archaeon
GATTTGAATTTAATAGGTTTACCTTCATCATGAACAATCTTCTTACCTTTAAAACGAATCGGACTAAGAAACTTATAACTAAAATCCCCAGCATACAATTCTCCATTGTGATGAAAAATAACAGTTGAATGAGTCCCCCTTGCCCCCTCATCAATATAAGCTAACCTAGGATTCGACGCTGGATAAAGCTCTCTTGTAGCCATCAAAAAATGAACAGAATTTTCAAAGCAAGTTGTACTATTAAGAGGTCCATTAGACTCACAAGGATAATGGAAAAACTTTCCAGATTTAAGTCTATCTTCAATATTCCTCCTTTTATTAGAATCCTTTATTTCAACAACAGAAGAAAAATAATTACTCAATCGATCAAAGCAAGTTTTACCTTCAGCCCTAGCCAACCCTGAACTAAATTTCTTATAAGCCCTAGCAGGGAAATCAGAAGACATCTAAACTATCAATCTTGAAAATATGGAGTCGAAGAAAATCCACATCCAGTAGAACCTCTGCCTTTACTTCGGATCCCTCTTACATCATGATATTGAATAGTCAACTTACCGTTCTTATCAATATAATTCAATGAATCAACAGAAATATCTCTTTGGGAAGCAATATATTTAGAGGCCTCCATTACGGCTACATCCTTCTTACTATTCTTAACTTTAATAATAACTGTATGATTTCCCTTACCTCTACGATCTTTCTGCGTAACTTTTCCCAATGCTTCCAAAACAGCTATATCTTCTAAACCCATCAAAACATAACCAAAACAGGCTTTATAAGAATTATTGTAATAAATACCCATCACTGAAAATCATATAAGATTATATAAATCCTAGAACCTCTAAAAATAAATGGAAACAGATCAAATAATGCTAAGAAACGTTACATACAACTATCTTGAACCTAAGGAACTAAGACAAACCAGGATACCTGCCGAACTTATAAGTGCTGCTCAAATAGATATCACGAGTAAACATTGTGGTTGCGATTATGGACTCTTTTATATTAACTATCAAAATAAATTTAAGTTAACTATTGCAGATACCAACAGTGTATTGTTTTTTTCAAGACCTTTTGTCCATAAACGAATAGAGAATATACTCAATACAACAATCGAGAAAGGTACAAATATAATAAATTTAGAAAAAGCGATGAGCTCGGAAAACATAGCAGAATTCACAGAAAGATGTAGGAGATACTTCAGAAAAGCAGATATAGTAAAGACACACATATGGGAGATAAAAAAAGACAAGCTTCCAAAAGAAAAAAGACCAAATATCTATGATCCTCGATGGTTTGCTAAAAAATACACACCAACCAGAACTAATTTTCTATAAGTTTATTTATTTCCACAAAACATTTACTTCATCCGTCCTCTCTCTTGGAGCGATATCAACCTTGTCTAAATCCTTTTCAAATATCCCTACCTTAAACATCTTCAATCCCAAATACCCAATCATTCCAGCATTGTCAACGAGCAACGACCTATCAGGACAAAAAAACTTTACACCTCTTTCCTTACACATAATCTTACACATCTCCTGCAATCGAGAATTACAAGCAACTCCACCACCAAGTAAAAGCTCTTTTTTCCCAGTATGTGCTAACGCCCTCTCTGTAGCCTCGACCAGCATCGCAAAAATAACTTCTTGCATCGAATACGATAAATCTTCAAGAGGTATACCCTTGTCATACAAATTTTTTAATTTCGTCTGCAACCCTGAAAACGCAACATCCATACCCTTAATAGAATAGGGTAAATCAATAAGCAAATCTTTACACTCACATTGCTCCGCCAATCTTTGAATTTTCGGACCTCCTGGAAAACCAAGTCCAGCATATCTCGCAAACGTATCAATAAAATTCCCAACACCTAAATCCAAAGTCTCTCCAAAAACTCTATACTTCCCAGACTCATAAGCAATTATCTGAGTATTCGCCCCAGAAGCATAAAGCATAACAGGATCATTCGCACCAACACTATCACCAATTTCAAGATGAGCAACGCAATGATTAATTCCTACAACAGGAACATCTAACCTTTTCGCAAGTTTCTTAACAAAATCCATACCTTCGAGCAAACACGGCGCTAAACCTGGAGCATTTGAAAACGCAATTACTTTAATCTGAGTCTCAACAATCCCAGCTTCCTTAAGAGCCCTCTCAAAAAGTTCATCAGCAACAATCTTATGGTGTTTCCGAACTTCAATAGGGATCATCCCCCCACCATCTGTAGTATAACTATCACTAACATTGGACAAGATATTTCCTTCCCAATCCACAACAGCTACGCCAAACGTATGTGCCGTCGACTCAACTCCTAAAAAATAATTATCCATAAATTAACAACAAAATCAAAATTTAAAAAACTACGCAATAAGACTCCTAACTAACTCTAAATCTTTTTCAGACTTTCCAATATCTTTTGTAACTTCCAAAGTAATCTCCGCATCCTCGGGAAACAAATCCAAAATCTCTTTCAAAGGAATATCAGAATCATCAAAAGACCTATGCCCTATGTCTCCGATTCCTACTCTATGACCTCCGATATGGTGCATAACAGGATTAAACGTAAAAAATTTCTTTATCTCTAAAATAGAATCTATCCCTAATTTTTCTGCCATTTGGATTACGTGATTAATATCCAAACAGAAATTCATACCCGTTCTGGAAATAAAATCTTTAACATCTGAAAATTCTGAAGAAAGATACGGTTTAAATGGCATATTTTCAAAGATAACCCTCTCATCTAAACCTTGGAAGAAATCCACAGATTGCTCAAACGAACAGTCTTTATTCTTTAAAACCCCTGGATGCAAAATTATTTTCTTAGCATCAAAACGGTCCGCAAGACTGACAGCAAAATTTATCGATTCCAGATTTTTTTCAAACAAAGTTTTGTCAGCTACATTAACACCAAAAGCATGATGCATAGCATGAATAACAATAGGCAAGGGATAATTTTCTAAAAAAGAATAATCCTTACCTTGAATCGCCATCACTTCCAAAAAATCTGCTTTATCTTTAAAATAATCTGCAAATTCCACATCACAAAATATCTTTACACCAATTTTCATAAGAAATCCAATAAATTTATATTTAAAAAACTAACTAAAGCACAAAATTATATATACCCGAACAACTTTTTTAAATCATGGTAGCTGAAAAAGAAAAATCATTCAGAGATTTCATTAAAATGATATCACCAGGTACACTATTGAGAACTGTCATTGATGATGTAGTAAGATCCGGACTTGGAGCGATGATAGTTTTCGATACAAAAGAGCTTCACACTCAGAACATTATAGAAGGTGGCTTCAGAATTAACAGCCGTCTAACACCACAAAAACTTTTAGAACTATGTAAAATGGATGGAGCAATTATTATTTCTCAAGACTTCAAAAGAATCCTCTACGCAAATATACTGATGACTCCAGATAATTCAATTCATTCAACTGAAACTGGAACAAGACACAAAGCTGCAGAACGAACCGCAAAGCAAGCCCATACATTCGTTATCGCAATCTCTGAAAGAAAAAAGAAAACGACCCTTTACTACAGCCAGTCACGATACCACTTAAAATCAACAGATGAAATTATGAGAAATCTTAGCTCGACACTTCAAGTACTAGAAAAACAAAGAGAAATGTTAAATGAACAACTCAACAATCTAAATATCCTAGAAATGTCTGAATTAGTCTCTATCAGCGACGTATGCAAGGTAATTCAAAGAACTGAAATGATCTTAAAAATATCAGAATCGATAAAAAGGAACTTTACAGAACTTGGAAAAGAAGGAAATATCATGCATATGAGATATCGGGAACTTATTAGAGGTGTTGAAAAAACTGAGGATGAAATAATTCGAGACTACGCAACACTATCACTAAAACGATCAAAAACATTACTATCTAATTTAACTTTTGAAGGACTTCTAGATACAAAATCAATCGCAAGACTTATTCTTGAAAAACCCATAGAAGAAAGCATCTCGCCAAAAGGATTCAGATTCCTTGCACATTTAACACTCTCAGAAAAGGAAAACTCACTTATAGTAAAACAATTCAAAAATTTGGAAAACATTCTTAAATCAGATTCTTCCGAACTTGAGTCTATATTAAAAAACAGGGCAGATACGATAAAAGAAGAAATTAGAAACCTTCGAGAACAGGTTTTAAACGGAAAGGTGATCTGTTGATGATACTTCCAAAACAACTCAAAGAAATTAGAGCTCACTTAGAAGCCTCACAAAATCCCCTATTCTTCTTCGATAATGATGTAGATGGACTTTGTGCCTTCTTAATCTTACAGCGAACAATCGGACGGGGCAGAGGCGTTGCAATCAAATCGTTTCCAGACCTCAAAGAACAATATCTTAAAAAAGTCGAAGAACTAAATCCAGACTCAATCTTCATTTTAGACAAACCCGAATTAAGTAAAGAATTTATCGAAGGAGTAGAAGAGAAAGGTATACCTGTCACTTGGATAGATCATCATGAGACTAAAACTCCAAAAGAAATAATAGAAAAAACATCTTACTTCAATTCTCTCCCCTCAGCAGAACCTACAACTTACATCGCACAAAAAATTTTCAATAGACAAGAAGACCAATGGCTAGCTATAATCGGTTGCATCGGAGATGTTTACATGCCTGACTTTGCAGAAAAATTTTCAGAAGAAAATCCTGAATTATTGAACTCTCAACTTTCAGCATTCGACGCACTCCATTCAAGCGAAATCGGTAAAATGGTCCGAATGTTAAATTTTGGCCTAATGGACTCAACAACAAATGTTGTCAAGCTAATCAAATACTTATTCAAAGCAAAAAACGCGTACGATCTCCTAGAAGAAAACCAATATACGAAACAATTCCAAAAAAGATATTCACAGCTCAACGAATTTTATAATAAACAAATTAACAAAGCAGAAGCAAATTTCAACCCAAAATCCACTGTTCTTTTTTTCTCCTATTCAGGTGAAACCTCAATGTCATCTGAGATCGCAAACAAACTCTATTATAATCACAAAGACAAATTAATAATCGTAGCATTCAAACGACCAGAAAAGATAAATATCTCTATTCGAGGAGAAAACGCCCTTAAGATAACGAAAGAAGCAATCAAAGATATCGACGGTGCAACTGGTGGAGGACACGAAAACGCAACAGGTGCTATGGTACCAATCGATGACTTTGAAAGATTTAAAGAAAATATTAACCAGATTACAGCTTAACACAACTCTTTTAAACTCACACTAATTCTTACCTGTATGAGTTTGGCCATTCCAATTACGACTTACTAAATTTCTTAGTCACAACTCTAATTAAATCTACTTTATTACTATGGAAAATTTAAACAAAGAAGAAACTGCAAGAGAAAATATCTTTCGAAAAGGAGAAGAAATAGGCGGTGCCATAGTAAAAGGTTATGAATTCAATAATGGAATCAACTACGAAGAGATTCTTAATTCATTCTCAAATGTAGGGGCGCAAGCAACAAACTTCGGAAAAGCTATAAAGATAACCCAAGAGATGGTAAAAGAAAAAGCGTTCATATATTTAGGGTACACCTCTAATATGGTCACCACAGGAAACAGGGAAATCATCAGATATCTCGCAGAACACAACCTTATAAATGTACTAGTAACAACTGCAGGAGGAATTGAAGAAGACATAATAAAATGCCTAGGGGATTTTAAAATAGGGGATTTCAAACTCGATGGGAGAAAACTCCGAGAAAAAGCAATCAATCGCGCGGGAAACATTCTAATTCCAAATTCCAGATACTGTGATTTCGAAGACTTCGCAATTAAAATTCTAGAAGAAAATAAAAACAAAATAAAAACTGCCTCAGAACTTATCTGGCTTCTAGGAGAAAAGATCAATAACAAAGACTCAATCTGTTACTGGGCAGCAAAAAACCAAATTCCTATATTCTGTCCAGCGATAATGGATGGATCCTTAGGTGATATGATGTATCTCTTCAAAAGCAAAAATCCTGATTTCAAACTAGACCTCGTAGAAGATACAGAAAAGTTAAACAACACCTCAATGGGAAAAGAAAAGACAGGGATGATAATTCTAGGTGGTGGTGTAGTAAAACATTCGATTTGCAATGCTAACCTCTACAGAAACGGAGCTGATTACGCAGTCTATATAAATACTGCTCAAGAATTCGACGGTTCGGATTCTGGAGCAAGACCTGACGAAGCAGTATCTTGGGGGAAAATTGCTCCAAATGCAAAATCAGTAAAAATTCATGGAGATGCAACAATTATATTTCCATTAATTGTAGCAAAAACTTTCGCTAAAAATCCTTAAGCAAAATTTCTTTACCGAATCCCAGTCCAAACATAATTTGGACATCCACTAATCACTTGACTTCCAGCTTCTACAACCTTAAGCAAATCACCATAATCTCTTGAATCTATTTTAACTGAAGAATCCGACTTCAACGAACTAACAAAATAATACTCAGGATTGCCAAAAAAATCATCTTGATACTCAACAGTCCAAGTCGAAACTGCTTGTCCGTCTGAAAAGTTTATCGAAGCAGGATTGTTATTAACAGAATCATCACCAATCAAATCGTCCTCCCAAATCACGAACAAATCAATCCCCTCACCATCACAATCCTTACCCTCCACAGTTAAAGTCACTAAATCTCCTTCAG
>JAGLLG010000056.1 GCA_023140635.1 Candidatus Pacearchaeota archaeon
AACGCTTTTTTATTAGTCACAACTATCGGAAACCCAACAGAAGTAAACCCACACTTATCACATCTCATTCGAGGAACTACCCCAAACAAATTCCCAAGCCCAAACACATATTTCACCTCGACAGATTTACATTTCGGACAAAAATATGCTCTAACATCATTTCCCATCATAAATCAACCTCTGCCCTATCAGCATTCTCCTCGATAAAAGCCCTCCGAGGCGCAACAGCATCCCCCATCAATAAACTAAACGTCTCATCAGCCTCGACAGCATCCTCAATCGAAACCTGCTTCAACCGCCTCGTCTTAGGATTCATCGTCGTAGACCATAACTGCTCATCATTCATCTCACCAAGACCCTTAAACCTACTAATCTCACATTTACCGCCTAATTCTGCTAACTTCGCTTTTAACTCCCTATCATTATAAGCATAATACTCTTTCATCCCTTTCTTAATCTTAAAAAACGGAGCAACAGCAACAAAAATATGACCTCCCTCAATCAACTGAGGAAGATATCTGTAAATCATCGTCAACAAAAGTGATTTAATATGTTGCCCATCAACATCAGCATCAGTCATAATTATGACTTTGTTATATCTCAACTTCCCAATATCAAAACTATCACCTACACCAGTCCCAATAGCAGTAATCATATTTGAAATTTGTTCTGAACTAAGGGCTCTAGCAGGATTCGATTTTTCAACATTAAGAATCTTACCTCTTAATGGAAGAATAGCCTGAATTTCCCGATCCCTACCTCCTTTCGCAGTTCCACCAGCAGAATCTCCCTCGACAATATACAATTCAGTCAACTCTTTTTTCCGACTAGAACAATCCGCTAATTTTCCAGGTAAACCCGAGCCAACACTAAGAGCATTCTTCCGACGAACTAAATCCTTTGCTTTTTTAGCCGCCTCTCGAGCTCTCAAAGCAGAAGTTGCCTTATTAATAATCGCCTTAGCAACAGCAGGATTCTCTTCAAGAAAATCACTTAGAGCAGAAGTCGCCATCGACTCAACAATCCCTTTAATCTCGCCGTTCCCTAATTTCGTCTTTGTCTGCCCTTCGAACTGAGGATCACTCATTTTCAAGGAAATAACTGCAGTAATTCCTTCACGAACATCATCCCCTGTCAATTTCTGCCCTTTCTTTAAAACTCCTTTTTTAGTTCCATAATCATTAATCACCCTAGTTAATGCCGATTTCAAACCAGCGACGTGTGTTCCCCCTTCAATCGTATTAATCGTATTAACAAATCCTTGTATATTCTCATTAAACGAATCAGAATATTGAATAGCAACTTCTGCAACAGTTCCATTATCCTCCCTCTTAAAATAAATAGGCTTCTGATGAATAGGAGTTCGAGTCTTATTCAACCACTTAACAAATTCCATCAAACCACCCTCATAATGAAAAACTTCTTTTCGCTCCTTATCTCCTCTCAAATCACTAAAAATAATTTTCAACCCTGCATTCAAAAAACAAGTTTCCCTAAATCTTATAGCCAAAGTCTTATAATCAAACTCCACCGTCGAGAAGATAGAATCGTCAGGAACAAAAGTAACTATCGTCCCATGATCATTTGCATTAGCCTTTCCAATAACTTCCATATCCGCTTTTGGTTTACCCTTCGCATAAGACTGAGCATAGACCTTCCCACCTTTAGTTACCTTAACAATCATATCTTTAGATAAAGCCGAAACAACCGAAATACCAACACCATGCAGCCCTCCAGAAACAGCATAAGACTTATTATCAAATTTACCTCCCGCATGCAACTTCGTAACTATAATTTCCATCGCAGGCCTCTTGTAAACTGGGTGAAGATCAACGGGCATACCTCTACCATCATCTTGAACAGTTACCGAACTATCCTTATGGACTGTAACACTTATCACAGAACAAGCTCCAGCCATATGTTCATCAACGGAATTATCAACAACCTCATAAACGAGATGATGAAGACCATACTTATCAGTAGAACCAATATACATACCAGGTCTCTTTCTAACTGCTTCAAGACCTTCTAAAACAGTAATATCCTTCGCTGAATAATCTTTGTTAGTCATAATAAATTCCTCTTGTGACATCAAAAAACATCCTTACTTTATAAACATTTAGGTAACAAAAATCAGATTTACCGACGACAAAATAACTATTAGAAAAATTTATTCATCTAAACAGAATTCCTATTTCTTTTTTCCAGCCTTAACAATTTCAGACTTCTTAACCCACTTAACCTTTTTAGCAAGCCTACCCATCTCAGCATTCTTTCGGCATTTCGAAGAGCAATAATATTTTACAGAGCTATCTTTTTGAATAACTGTAGTTCCCTTAGGAAAATCATACGCATTTTTACAAAATGAACAAACTGGCATCTTCCTAATCTCTAGCCCCCTTATTTATCTTCTTGAACAATCTTCTAGCCTCAATCTCCGTTTCTCTCAACATTAAAATATCTCTTTTCTTAATCGGACCAAGAACATTTCTCCTCATAGATTTCCCACGATTCTTCCCTTGCAAAATCTTACACTTAACCTGAATAATTTCGCCACGAGTCCCAGTCCTCCCAAGAATAACCTCAACGATAGCAGGGACCACACCTTCTTCAGTCAACTTCTCCGAACCTTTAGATGCTCCAGACTTCTTATCTTGTTTCTTTTCCTGTTTCTTCTTCTCTGGTTTAGCCATTTTTATTTTTCCTCATGAAAATGGATCCATGAAACATTTCCAATGTTACTTTAGCCATTTTATTATCGAAAGGGTAGTTATTAATTGATAGAATCAAGCTTAGCCTCGCCCTCTTGCATTACAGCAACTGCCGCTGTAGGCCGATTAATCCCAACCGAGATCCCCAATTTCTCTCGAGAATCAACTTCAACAAACTTAATATTTTTCTCTTTACAAAGAATAGGTAAATGTTGTGTCAATTCTTTTGGATCAACATCACTAGCGAAGACAACAAGCTTAGCAACACCACGTTCAACAGCCTTAGTAACTTCGTTCACACCTTTGTCAACTTTTCCGGTCTTAGCCGCTTTCTCAACAATATCATATGTGGATGCCATTTTATATTTTAATTCCAAGAAGCCCTCAGGATTACCTTCATTGGTATAATTAATGTGAAAATT
>JAGLLG010000057.1 GCA_023140635.1 Candidatus Pacearchaeota archaeon
GAAGATTATAGCAACCCTGATAAAAGTCTGCCTGATAACATAGGTAATTGTATTCGCTCCCCTGATACATTATCGCCTGACTCGGAAACCTTTGCCCGCCGTTTGCTAACATCTTCCAGACAGATTTCTCGACGGCATCTCTTACGCATTTCTGAACCATTTGTTTCGGATCGACATTTGCAGGAGTTTCGACTTTCCTTCCACCCATAAAAAAGATTGCACCAATTATTGCAACAACAATTATAATTGCAAGAATAATAAAAATCGTCACCTGCCCCTTCCTTACTTTAATACCCATAGATTAACCCCCACTTTTTTTATTTTGTCAATCTTCCCATCGATAACTAATTCTAATAAATATTTTTCCGCAGTATTCCAGGAAATGTTTAGATGATTAGCAATTTCAGAACTGGTTACGATTTTTTCTTTCTTTATCCGTTTGATTATTTTTTCTTTATGTATACTCATAGTAATATTCTTATTAGATTAGTTATGAATTTACGTATTTAAATATTTCTTTTGACAAGGTCTAACGATTTGAAATAGATTTAGAAAGATTAACTTAATTATTCTCAACCCTCGGTGCCAACACAAACCCCATCCCCATTTTCTCCCCTGGAAAGTCCAACCTTAAGGGATAATCGCTGGAAAAATTAACAACAACTTTATCAGAAATTTTCACAGCCTTGATGAACTTTACCATATACTCTAAAGAATATTTCGACCGACCAATTCCTGAAATCTGGGCTTCATCGCCGGAGAACTCCGTCCGAGCCGAATTTAAATTCCCAGAACCCTCGACCATAAAAAACTTCTCGCCTGCAATCAGAGCACAAGAATCCGCGACAATATTTGAATCCTCAATTGCCTGTGAAAAACTCGACGAATCCATCTCAACTTTGCACGCAAAATTTAAATCAGGGACGTCTTTGTCTTCACTCTCAACATTAATCAAAGCTAAATTAAAAATCCTTTTAACCTTATCAAAAATAGAAATCTTCAATCTATTATCTTCCTCTTCAAAAATAACACTTGATGACGTCGATGCTCTCCTTAAAATCTTTTTCAGATCTCCAAGATTAACACCCCAAACTTCGTTCCCAATGTCATATTGCGAAAATATCTCTTTAGGTAATTTAAAGATGACTAATGCGACATTTGCAGGGTCAACTGCAACAATTGATAATCCATCTTCGAGTAATTTAATCCGAACCTCAGAAACTAACTCTGAAATTATCTGAACAGCATCGCTCAATAATTTCGGATTATCTAATTTTAATATCATGATAAAGAAAATCTCAATCATTATTTAAAGATTGTTGCACTCAACCAACACATCATTTATTAACAAAATAACCTCTTAGAATGTATGAGTAACTTTCAAAGAGAGCCCCTTAAAAAAGTTCAAATCACTGCGCTGTCTTACTATGCACGAAAGGACATTCAGCAGGCAATGTTTGAGTTCTGTAAACATCGGGAAACTATCGCGAATTTTAACAACAAATTCTTCGCGAAACGGCCTGATTGTTTTGATTATTCAACAGATATTATCAATGCTGTGCGGCAAGGTGCGACATCTTTCCACTGCTCTGAAGAAATTTGGGAAAACCCTCTTGATATTCATACTGACATGACTCCTGAACAATACAACAAAATCAAAACGGGTTGGGACTTCCTTATAGATATCGATTCAAAATATCTCGACTACTCAAAGATTGCTGCTAAACTCCTTATCGCAGCTCTTGAACATCACAATATTAAAAATATAGGTATCAAATTCTCCGGATCGAAAGGGTTCCATATTCTTATTCCTTTCAAGGCATTTCCAAAAGAAATTTCTAATGAATCTACTAAAGACCATTTTCCAGAATGGCCAAGACTAATCGCAGGATATATAGGTGAAATGATTCATGATAAACTTACAGAACAAATTCTGCAACTCTCAACTGAAGACGATATAAAAAAACAAGGTAAGACTCTTTTTGAACTAAAATGTAAGACTTGTGGCAATGAACCTTTAACAAAAACAATTGGTAAATATGTCTGTCCAAATTTTAAATGCAAGGCTGAAGTTGAATCAATGAAATCTAACCGAAAACAAATGCTCTGCCCTTCTTGTAACGATAAAATGGATCGTGTTTCACTCTCAGAAGTCTTAATTTGTGAAACTTGTAAAACAAATTCAAAAAAAAATCCAGAATTATTTGAAAAAAAGGCGTCTGCGAAAGAACTCATTGATTCTGTGGATATTGTCCTTGTAGCGTCTCGTCATCTTTTCAGAGCACCTTACTCTCTCCACGAAAAAACTGCACTAGCATCAATCCCTCTTGACAAATCACAAATAGAAAATTTTGAACCTTCTGATGCAGATCCTCTAAAAATAAAAGAGATTAAATCTTTCATGCCTGATTGCGAGGAATCTGAAGCGAAAGAATTGTTACTGCAAGCACTTGATTGGGCAGAGAAGAACGAGCCGAAAGCAAAAAAGTATGAAGGTGCATCAATCGATCTAAAAGGTTTAACAATCACAGAAGACATGTATCCTCCGATTATCAAAAAACTTTTACTTGGAGTTAAAGATGATGGTCGAAAAAGAGCGCTGTCATTAATACTGTCTTTCTTTACAAGTCTCGAATTTCCCCAAGATTTTATCGAAGAAAAAATAGAAACGTGGAATAATAAAAATTATCAGCCTCTAAAACAGGGTTATATTAAATCACAAATTTCATGGTATTTAAAAAATAAACGGCTACCTCCAAATTATGGTAAACCAATCTATAAAGAATTTGGAATCCAAAGTCCTCCAGAGCCTGGAATGAAAAATCCAATTAATTATACAATCAAGAAGGCGATGCAATCTGGAAGAAAACCCTCCAAAAAGGGAAACAAAAACGCTCCTGAAATTTAAATTAAACTCCAAAAAATAGAGAGAGAAAAGATTTGTTATCTTTTTAATTTGTTAGTTATCCAGATAATTAAAGAAGAAATTACATATAAATAAAAAATTTGGATGATTATCCCCCCAGTTACTAAGATGCCACAAAGTATAGGATTAGTATGATCCATTCCCATACTATCTAAAGGAAAAACCAAAAAAATAACTGGCCAAACAAGTATATATGTAATCGTTTCAAGAAGTCTACAATCTCCATAACCTCCTGTACTTAATACACAACCTAACCCCATAACGAATGCAACTACAGATATAAGGACAAATACTATTGTTAACAAAACTTTCCCTTTAGTTATTTTTAAAAATTCCTTCAAACTCATATCTTGTTTAGAATAACATCCCTTTAATATGTTTCTATACCTTAACCGAACATTAATCGAAAATACTTGCCGAAATTACTTACTATTATTACTGGAGAAATCAATATTAATATCGTTATCAAGATTGAAATAATTGTACTAGCTACTTTCGATTTTTCAACCTTTTTATAAGTTACAATCCCTGAAATAAATCCTACGAGAATAATTAAGAATCCCATAGCTATAACTGCATGACCAATAGCCGTAAGACTTGAGGGTATAAAAATAAATCCATACAAAAGATAAAATAAGACTCCACCAATTCCAGAAGGTATGGATACTTTCAGTATAGTTTTCCAATCCATATCTTGTTTAAAATAATATCCTTTTAATATGTTTCTATTGATAAAATAAAAACATAGAGTGCATCTTAAAAAATAAATTTTTACTCTAAGAAGAGTTTATCGCAAAGCCAGAAATTTAACAACTTTTATAAATCACAAACCTCTTATTCTTACATGAAAAAAATAGGTGCATTCGCGATATTATTCCTATTGTTATTCGCATTAGCTCCTGCTTTCGCTGCCGACAATGAAACAACTTCAACAAACGATTCAGAGTCTGACTCTGATAAAATCAGCGACGGCT
>JAGLLG010000058.1 GCA_023140635.1 Candidatus Pacearchaeota archaeon
TTCAGAAAGAAGTTTGGAATTTGCCTATTGATAATTTGTTGAAGGTTAAGTTGACGGAGAAGACTGGGGAGGCGGAGTTTAGGTTGGTCGAGGGTGCGGATGAGTTTATTCAGTTGGAAGCTTTGTTGGCAGGTTTTATTTTGGCGGGAATTGGTGGAGTTAACGGGGTTAAGAAGGAGGGGGAATAGTTCTATGATAAGCAATGATAATGTGCCTTGGTGTGAGAAGTATCGGGCGGGTCGTTTTTCAGATGTGCAGGGACAGGAACTTGCTGTGGATAAAGTTAAATTGTTTTTGAGGAGTTTTCCGAAGGTGAAGGCAATTGCACTACATGGTCCTCCAGGAGTCGGAAAGACTAGTCTTGCTTATGCGATTGCATTTGAAATGGATGCTGAGATTTTGGAGTTGAATGCTTCGGATTTTAGGAATAAAGCGAAGATTGGGGAAATTATTGGTCCAGCATCGCAACAAAAGAGTTTGTTTAGAAAGAATAAAATTATTTTGATCGATGAGGTTGATGGGATTTCTTCGATGAAGGATCGTGGAGGGCTTGGCGAGTTGTTGGTGCTCTTGGAAAAATCTGCGTTTCCAGTGATAATTACTGCGAATGATATTTGGAATAGGAAATTTAATTTGCTTCGACGGAAGGCGGAGCTTGTTCAGTTGAAAGAAGTTGATTATAAGGTTGTTCTGAAAATTTTGAAAGAGGTTTGTGAGAAAGAAAATTGTGTTGTCTCGTCGGAAGTTTTGACTTCTATTGCTATTAGGGTGCGGGGAGATATTCGGGCTGGATTGAATGATTTGCAACTTTTGTCGAAGATGGATTCCCCAGAACTTTTACATGAAGTTGGAGAGAGGAATAAGGAACAGTCTATTTTTTCAGCATTGCAGTATGTTTTCAAGAATGCGAAAATTGATAGTGATATGCTTAAAGTTTATGATGAAGTGAATATGCCTATTGATGATGTTTTTTTATGGGTTGAGGAAAATATTCCTGTAGAATATAATGGTGTTGAACTGGTGAAGGCGTTGGATGCTTTGTCTCTGGCAGATGTTTTTAGAGGAAGGATTCGGAGGCAGAGGCATTGGAGGTTTATGGTGTATGAGTATTTTTTACTTGGTGCGGGAGTTGCGAGTGCTAAAAAATATAACCGAACTGGATGGACAAATTATCGGAAGCCGTCGAGGATTTTGAAGATATGGTTACAGAATCAGCGGGCAGCGAAGAAGAAAACGATTTGTCAGAAGTATGCGAAACGTTGTCATGTTTCTACGAAGACTGCGATGAAGGATTTTATGTTGTTGAAAATAATTTTGGCTAAGAAAGAGATTAGGAAAGAGTTGAAATTTAATAGTGATGAGATTGCTTATTTGGATAAACCTATTAATTAAAAAATAATTTTTTAAAAACAAAATTAACACTGAGCTTGACTATCACTTCCTGATTCATCCCATCCCCACATTGGACTTGGTGCTGTGTTTGAAAGTGTTAGGGTGTTACATTCTTCTGGAGCATTATTGAATGCTGAACAGATTGCTGATAGGTAACTTGTAGCGTCTCTTCCACTTTGTGCGATTACCCCATTGATAACTAGTGTTGGAGAACCTCGAACTCCATAGGATTCACTAAGAGCTTTGTCAACGTTATAGTATTCTTCCCATTTTCCAGAAGATACACATTCATTCATCTTTGCTACATCAACATTTGCTACCGCTAGTGCATCTTCGGAGATTCCTTCTTTTAAGAACTCTCTTAAGTATGGTAAAAATTTGTCTGATTGTTCTTCTCGGATGCAAACTTGTATTGGTGTTTCGGTTTCTTCTGGTTCGTGCATGAAGTAATGGACGAATCTGATTTGTGCATCTGCTTTATCGAATGATTCTAGAACTGGAAGGAAGCCTTTTTCTGCCTGAGTTCCGTAAGGGCAGTGAGTCATGATGAATAATTCTGCTACAGGTTTATCAGATTTAGTGGTTTCTGTTTGTGTTGGTTGTTGCTGTGGTGTATCTCGGACTACATCTGCAGTCAAAGGGATTAGACTTGGAATTAAATTTTCCCCATCTTTTGTAACATAAACTGGAACTTCTTGTCCTTGGATCGAAAGAATTACTTCATATAGCTGTCCGTTATCCGTCGAGGATAATAATTCTGCTTCTGCACCCTGGTTGTTTGCGAAGTCTAATACTTTTTGTCCAGCTTCTGTTGTCCCAATTGCAGATCCGCAAGTAGCTCCATTGATAAGAACAACTGTTAATAAAATTGCTAATGTAATTGTTGAGATAGCCCAGTAATTCTTTTTACAACTCTTTAGAATTTTTTTATAATCAATCTTTTTCTTATCTGTCATATTTTGTTGAGATAGCAATTCTTTATAAATGTTTTCCCTGTTTTTATTTTATGATAAGTAAATTATTTGAGGTAGGTTTTTTAGATTATGCAATGACTTCGTCCTTGCGAATAAAAAATCTATGGCAGTACCCGATTCTGGAGAATCGTGATTTTTGATTATGGATATCGAAAAAAAAGTTAGAGAGACTATAAGGAAATATAACTTGATTAAGAAAGAGGATAGGGTTGTTGTAGCGTTATCAGGGGGGAAGGATTCCGTTGCTGTTTTGTATATGTTGCATAATTTTGGATATAGTGTTGAGGGGTTGATGATCGATTTGGGGATTGGGGAGTGGTCGAAGGTTCATAATGAGAAGATGACGAGGTTTTGTTCGGAGTTGGGTGTCCCGTTGACGATTGTTGATCTGAAGAAGGAACTGGGTCAGGGGATTTGTTTTATCAAGGCTGTCTTGAAGGAACGGAAGGGATTAACAGGGTGTACGGTTTGCGGGACTGTTAAGCGTTGGATTTTGAATAGGTGGGCTAAGAAATTAGGTGCAGATAAGTTGGTGACGGGGCATAATCTCGATGACGAAGCGCAGAATGTTTTGATGAATTTTTTGAAAGGGAATATTCTTCTTGGGGTGAACTCGTCTCCAGCTACGGGTGGTTCTTTGTTTTCTTCGCATGCGAAGTACCCTCTTCAGATGGAGACTCAAGAGAGTCTCGATATTAAACGGGCAGGTTTTATTCAGAGAGTTAAGCCGTTGTTTTTTGTTGCTGAGTCGGAGATTTTGAAGTATTCTAAGGAAAAGAAGTTTGATATTTTGTATGATAAGTGTCCTTGTGCGTTTGGGACTTATAGAGTTGAAACTCGGGGGTGGATGAAGAGTATTGGTGATGCTGAAAAGAAGAGGATTGTTGAGAATTTTCAAAAGTTAGTTCCGAAGTTGCGGAAGGAGAATGTTCGAGAGATTAAGAAGTGTAAGAAATGTGGTGAACCGTCGAGAGGGGATGTTTGTGGTGTTTGCGAGATTTTTTCGTGTTTGTAAAGTATATATCTTAGTTCATATTTTTTTATAAAGGTGGAGGGGGTTGTGGTGGTATGAAAATACAGTTGGTTGGTTCTACCGAGGGTATTCGTGACAGAGGGGGTGCTTTGAAATATTGTCAAGATTTTGCAAGGGTTTGTTATTCTGAAAAAAGTTTTAGTGATGTTAAAGATGAGCCATATAAGCCAAATTTAGTGGAGGGGCGATTGGTAAAAACAGGGCATCATAGTGTATTCGACCAGTTTAATTTGAGTCTTTCTCTTGAGGGATTACCTAAGGCTATGGCTATGGTTCTTAATAACGAGCCCCCGTATGCTACTTCGGAGAAGTCTGCTAGATATACGACTATGAGAGATGATATGGAGGAAAGGCAGGGTGTTTTGTATGATAAGTGGCAGAATATTTTTAGGGCTGAAATTTCTAGAAAGTTTCCTGAATCTAAGTTTCCTTCCCTCTATAAAAAAGGGAGTGATGGGAAAACTACTGAGCAGAAGTTGGCACAGGAGAATGCTAGATATGTGACTAGTGTTTTTACTCCAACAAAGATGGGGTATACTTTATCTTTGAGACAATTAAATGTTATTGCTAGCGAGTTCGAGAAATTCGAAGAGAGTATTCGTGATGGCTTGCTTATTCAGAGAGCGTTTAAGCAGAGAGTGTTTATGGAGGGGATGACTCCATTTTTGAATTCAGATATTGTTAAGGAATTCCGAATTAAAGGTCTTGAAAGTAAGTCTAGAACTGGAGTAAAGTTATTTGGGAAAGAGGTTGAGAAATATTTTGGAGAGGATGTTTATTCTACTCAGTTGCAAATGAGTTTTGCCTGCTTGGCACAGAATCATCGTCATAGGACTATTCACAATCATATAGTTGGTGGAATTGAGTTGGGTGCTACTTATGGTTTTTTTGTTCCTCCAATTATTAAGGGTGATAGTGGTTTGGAGAGAAGTTGGATTGCCGATTTGGATAGTGTTGCGGAGAATGATTTTCCGCAAGGGCAAATTGTAAATGTCGCAGAGAGGGGGAATCGTGAAGATTTAGAAATGAAGTTGAGAGAAAGGTATTGTGGGCTTCCTCAAAAAGAGATTGTTCAGGTGCTGGATGGTCTTTTGGGAGAATATTCTAAGTATGTTCCAAAAATGGGAGAATTGCGAGGAGCTACTTGTTTGGTTGAAAAAACTGATTGTAAAAAAGGTGGATGTACTTTTGGTCCAGAGAAGGCTGTTAGTAGATTGATATGAAACCTGGAAAATTTATTGTTTTTGAGGGGATCAATGGTTGTGGGAAGGGGACTCAGCTTAACCGTTTGCATTCGTATATTAGTTCTTCTGGGAAGGCAATGCCTATTTTTACTACTGGTGAGCCGAATGATTTTGATGAGAATGGATTGAAGGCGAGAGAAATGTTAAAGTCTGATGGAGATCCTTATAAGAATGGTTTAAGTGCGATGAAGTACTTTGCCAAAAATCGAGGTGCTCATGATAAGATTTTTGTTCCATTGTTAGAAAAAGGGATTGATGTTATCTCAGATAGGTATTGGCATTCGAATTTTGTATTTCAAGGTTTGCAAGGGGTTAATTTTAAAGACATAGTTGCGGCTAATGAGGATTATAGGGTTCCGGATTTAACAATGATTTTAGACGTTCCTGTAAAAGTTGCTTCTGAAAGATTAGATTCCCGTGATGGCAAAGATATTCGGAGAAAATTTGATAAGGATGAATGTTTTATGGACCAAGTTCATGAAGTTTATTTATGGATGCCGAAGATTTTATCTGGGTTGACTGGCGAAGAAAATATTTTGATAATTAATGGAGATCAATCTCCCGAGGCTGTTTGGAAAGGTGTAAGGGAAGTATATGATTCTACTTTTAAATCTTAGTGATTCCTTAAGAAAAGTAACTGTCGATTTGTTGAGTTAGTTATTAAAAATAAAGATGGTTTTTAATTACCATAATCTTTAAATAGCCTTCTAAGTTTTGTTTCTCTGCATCCACAAGAGGTTGTGGCTAAAAGAGGTATAAGATACAATATCTTGTATTTGCTATAAAAACAATGTTATGTCCATATTGTACTAATCCCGAAACGAAAGTTACAGATAAGCGAGATTCTGGTTCTGTGGCACGTAGGAGGCGGGAATGTCTCAAATGTGGTAAACGGTTTACTACTTATGAGCGGGTCGAGTTGGATTTGAATGTTATTAAGAAAGACGGCCGGAGAGAGAAGTTTAATCGTAATAAACTTCTCAGC
Organism: Candidatus Pacearchaeota archaeon; assembly: GCA_023140635.1. Taxonomy (GTDB): domain Archaea; phylum Nanobdellota; class Nanobdellia; order Pacearchaeales; family GW2011-AR1; genus JAGVXH01. The sequence goes on from JAGLLG010000058.1 coordinate 5,629, forward strand.
GGGATTAGTAAGAATCTTGAGAAAAGACCATTTACAACTGAACAGATTGAGGATATTGTAGATGATGTTGCGGCGAGAGTTTATCGGGTTGCGAAAGACAAGGATATCCTGAGTTCGCGGATTGGGGAGATGGTGATGGCGAAACTTCGAAAGGTCGATAAGATTGCGTATATCCGGTTTGCGTCGGTGTATCGTGACTTTGCAGATATTGATGAGTTTAAGGATGAATTAAAAAAGTTGAAATAAAATGGAATTAGATAAATATCAGGAAGCGTGTAAGAGAACATCGAAGAAGTTTGATATCCCTGATTTGGAAATTGCGACGTGGGGGCTTGGAGTTGTTGGAGAAGCAGGTGATATTGCTAGTTGTATAAAGAAAGTTTTTGCACATAAGAATGATTCAGTTAAGGAGGGGATAAGGGAAAACATTGGGGATATGATGTGGTATACTGCGATGATTTGTAATTTTTTTGGATGGAAATTTGAAGAGGTTTTACAAGAGAACTTGGATAAATTAGAGAAAAGATATCCTGGAGGATTTACGTTTAAAGATGCTCAGCGAGGAGGAAATATGGTTAAGTGGAGTGGAGTTGAAAGTAAAGAGGGTTTAAACAATGGTAAATAAGATTCGTAAGCGTGATGGAAGTGTTGTACTCTTTCAGGAAAGTAAGATCTCCGATGCTATTTGGAGGGCCGCTAGGGCTGTTGGTGGGAAAGATCGTGAGAAGTCGAAAGTTCTTGCTGGTTTGATTATTAAGAATCTGGATGAATCTCATGGAATACATGGAATCCCTGAGGTTGAGGACGTTCAGGATTTGGTGGAAAAGATTTTAATCGAAGAAGGACATGCGAAGGTTGCGAAGGCGTTTATTCTTTATAGGAAGAGTCATAATGAGTTGAGGAATGTTAAGGGTTTATTTGATACGATTGAGGCTGTTGAGGATTATATTGGTTTAGATGATTGGATGATTAAGGAGAATTCTAATATGGGTTTTTCTCTTCAAGGTTTGAATAATTATATTGCTACGAAGATTATCGCGAATTATTGGATGAGGAGAATTTATCCTGAAGCGATTAGAAAGGTTCACGAGGCAGGGGATTTGCATATTCATGATCTTGGTACTCTTGGAGCATATTGCGTCGGATGGGATTTGAAGGATTTGTTGA
>JAGLLG010000059.1 GCA_023140635.1 Candidatus Pacearchaeota archaeon
CGCAATAGCTCTTGTTATGGCCTGCCTAATCCACCAAATAGCATAAGTAGAAAATTTATAACCTCGACGATAATCAAATTTTTCTACTGCTTTTAATAAGCCGATATTTCCTTCTTGAATAAGATCGGAGAGGGACAAACCGCACCAAGTATATTTTTTAGCTATATGCACAACTAATTTTAAGTTAGCTTCGGCTGAATTTTTTGTTGCTTCGTCGCCACCTTTTTCTTTAGCAAGTTTTCCTACTTCCTTAAAATACTGTTTTAGTTCATCCATTTTACCCCCCTTTCAGAATACAAATTTAAGCCGGATAAATTCAGCCTAATCGGAACTATGGTGCTCATCCATTTTGAAAATAGCTAAAAATTCTTCTATAAGATTAATTATCTCATCAACCTCTTCTTTTGTTGAAGACGGCAAAGATTCAACTAATTTATAATTTAGTTGTTTTCTTAAGAATAAAATTATAATATGTGCTACTTTTCTCAGATTAGCACGACCAAGTTCAACATATGAACTATCTTTTTCAAATATCCTATCCTCTTTTTGAAGTTGCTTGAGTTTTCCCAAAAGACAGCTACAAAAAGAATACGAGAATCCTACAATTTCATCTTGTTCAAGCATAAGTAATTCTTTACCCATTTTATCCCCCTTCTTTTATTTGTACTTTGTTTTTTGTATCTCCTGAATATCTAAAAATATGTTTCAACGATGGTATGGGGAGGTCACATGTTTTGCTTTTTCACTACACGAGGAGCAGGAGTTGATATGGTTAATCAGTTGCTTGAAATTTGGGTGTTCCCATTTTAACTTTCTAAGTTCTTGGAATTCTTCTTCGTTGAGGCATCTTCCAAGAGGTTTAAGGGGTTTAAGCCCGTCGAGTATTTCCCCTTTTTCTATAGCATCGTAAACCCAACTTTTTAGTGACAGCCTTCTTGTTTCATCAGTGTCGATGTTTTTGATTACGATGTAGTAATGCGAATGTATAAATAGGGTGGGCTGTTGATGAATTTTATCGATTACTTTGTATTTACCCGGACCAAGCTTTTCCTTGAATGCATCGTCTCCTTTTCTTATGTCGTATTCTCTCCTTTCTTCATCGGCAGACATAAAAGCCATATTTATCCCAAGGTAGATGAGTGAACCGAAGAGTAGCATAATCACCCAATCCGGACCACAATACAAACCTGTACCGCTATTCATAAACATATACATCAAAGTAACTATGAAAATTAGGCCTGCAGCGACTACTGATAAAGCCCATATCCCTACGATAATCTTCCAAGCGATTTTTAAACCCTTGAATAATTTATTCATAACTTCCTCCTTGTTGAAGTTGAAGAATATTATTAATACTTAAAGGCGGGTAGTTTTGTTTTTCTGTGGTTTGAAGGTTTAGAGCTTTGGTGATTGTCGCGATGTCTTTTTGATTTGAGGGTTTTGTTGTTGCCGATGGTTGATTTAGTTTTGTTAAAGTATTGCCTAGTTCTGGGTTTTTTTCTTGTATCTCGCATTTTTAAAGTCCTTTTTTTATAGGGTTAATTTTTAGTTTATAAAAATAATTTTCATCACCAGCTTCTTTGTCTGCAATCGTTAACCATTTTTTCAAAACAAACATCACACAAATCATCACCGCAATCGAGTCCGTTATCTGTATGTCGTTTGGCTTCTCTTTTACTACACTCGATACATTTCTTTTTCTCTTTGTCCATACTCACCTCCTTTGTTCGGCTTGGGTTATTCGAGTTGTCGCCCTACTTGCCTGAGAGATTCTCCATTCTCTGTTACTCTCTTCCTCAGTTGCTAGACGGGCGTGACCTGCTCTTTTTCTTGGAGGATTGCCGTGTATTCTTATACCCTCCACAGTAACCCAGTCTCCTGGTTTCAGACTTGTTGAACCCTCGCCATTCCATACAGGAGATTCCAACGAGAACGTTAGGGTAATGTTATCCTCTACATATATACATCCAAATCTCCCATTGTGCCCACTTGATATCTTTGAAACTATTCTTGTGACTTTTTCATTCATCTTATCCGTCACCTCCTTAAAATCTTCTAGAAAAAATAACTAAACAAGACTCACTCATTTTTCGCCCTCTTCCTAATTTCTTCCTTTATCAACTCAATACATTTTTCTTCGGTTAAAACATTTTCCACAGGTCCGAGCTTTGTCCGATTTACTTCCCGTATCTTTTTTACCATCTCCCTAATTCTGTCCATATTTTACCTCCCCTAAAATAATTTGGACTAGTCTTTTGCAGATTCACATACTGCCTGACGAGTAACCTTACTCTTTTTTTCGTTCCTTTTTACGGCGTTTGTACACTTTTCCAAGCTGAATTGCCTGTGCCTTGTGGTGACGATATATTCTATAGAGACATCCCAATATCCCTAACTTTAGATATATTTGATTCGGGATGTGTGCATCAGCTTTTATCTTGTCGATATATTCTTTAAACCCCCCATTCACTGTTACAACAAACTCCTGTCTGAATATTTCTTTGCCATGACATCGGATACTAACCTCTCCAGATATTGAACTGTTGGCGGAACATTCTGCTTTGAGTTGTGAAGTTTTTATTCTATATTTTATGCCGTTCCATTTTTCATAGAATACTTTTGATTCGATGCCGGACTTGCGTCTTCGATTACCCATAGTTTCCTCCTTTCTCGAGGGTGGCACCACCTGCCTGTCCGTAACAATGCCAAGGAGGAGACAAAGTACGAACAGGCTAACGATAGTGGTGCGGGGGCTATTTCTTAATTATCTGAAAAACTAATCTCTTCCTCAGCACTGGAGAGCATTTTGTGACATATCCAAGATATTGTAATCAGGGCAACGGTAATTACGAGTAGTAAATCCCAAACGATAATTAAGAAGGTGTATAAAAAAGAATTTGGGGAACTCGCAACCAGGTGCGGATATGTAAACATTACAACAAGACAAAAAATACTAGTGCTAACGATACTGCTAATAATTACCTCATTTCTTATTTTGAGAAACGTTTGTTTGTTTTTTTTCACGACAGACTCCTTTTCAATTTTTAGACAAGTTACGGTATATCTCTTTTCTTCGAAACTCCTTTCTCAACAGTTTTAACAATCTCTAGAAGTGCTTCTTCATCGTTTGTATATAATATGGTAGTAACAAAAAGGTCATTCCCCATCTGCTGAAGAGATCGCACCTCCATAGGATTGC
>JAGLLG010000006.1 GCA_023140635.1 Candidatus Pacearchaeota archaeon
AAATGGCAAGAATAATTGTTATAAATTCAGGGAAAGGTGGTGTCGGTAAGACTACTACCGCGATTAACCTTGGGGTATCTTTGAATAAGTTGGGTAAGGAAGTTATTATTGTCGATGCTAATTTGAACACTCCAAATATTGGTTTGCAACTTGGGGCTCCAATTGTTCCAGTTACACTGAATCATGTCTTGAAAGGAACTGCTAACGTTGATGAAGCAATTTATGAACATTCATCCGGAACTAAGATTGTTCCTTCTTCACTTTCTATTGAGGAACTTACAAAGTTTAATACTAAGAAGATACCAGGGGTTGCTAAGGAATTGGGTAAGATGTGTGAATATGTTATCATTGACTCGGCTGCAGGGTTTGGTGAAGAGGTTATTGCTTCTCTAGATGCTGCTGATGAAATTATTATTGTGACTAATCCTGAAATGCCTGCAGTTACTGATGCATTGAAAGCTGTTAAGGTTGCTAGGAAGATGGGTAAGGAGATTAATGGGATTGTTGTTACTCAACATAGGGGTGCGAATTATGAAATGTCGTTACCTTCTATAAAGTCAATGTTAGAATCTCAAATTATCGGTGTTGTCCCAGAGGATAAATCAGTAAAAGAAGCTTTGAATCTGAGAGATGCTGTTGTTCATACCCATCCGAGAAGTAAGGTTGCTAAAAAATATTATGAGATTGCTCAGAAAATAACTGGTGAAAAAATTGAGAAAAGACAGGGATTTTTTGTTAGATTGTTTAGGTGAGAGATTTAATTAATGTTTTGTTTTTAGAGGATAGTGTTAGTATAATTTTTTAAAGTATATTTCTATCAGTATTTGATGGAAGAAAGTGTTTTGAGTTTTGTAAATGAGAAAGCTGAGGAGTTTTTGAGGTTGTATAAAATTATGACTTCTGCTTATTGGAATGCGACGCTTTCTGGGAAGGATGATGATTATAAGGCCGTTGCTGAATCTGAAATTTCTATGAAGAAATTTTTTAATAGCGAGATTGATTTTGAAAAAGTTAAAGAATTTTTGAAGTCATCCACTGATAAGGATTTAGCTCGACAATTGAAGTTACTTTATTATGCTTATCTTTCAAATCAGGGGGGTATGGGGCTTTTGACGGAACTTTCAAATAAAACCTCGGCGGTTGAACAGAAGTTTAATATTTTTAGAGCTGAGATTAATGGGGAGAAGGTTAATGATAGTAAGATTAATGATATTTTGAAAAATGAAAAGAATTCTTCGAAACTTGAGGTTGCTTGGTCTGGGCATAAGAAAGTTGGCGAGATTGTTAAGGATGATGTTTTGGAGATTGTGAAACTTAGGAATAAACTTGCTGTTAGTTTAGGTTTTAATAATTATTATGAGTTTTCTTTGGAAGTGTCCGAGCAAAAAGAAAGTGAAGTTGAGAAAGTTTTTGATGAACTTGATTCTATGACTCGTGAGCCGTTTGCTAAATTGAAGGAGGAGGTTGATTTGAAATTGGCAGAGAAATATGATATTGCTGTTTCTGATTTGAAGCCGTGGCATTATGGGGATCTGTTTTTTCAAGAGGGTCCTGCTATTTATTCTGTTGATTTGAATGAGTTTTACGCTGATGATATTTTGGAGAAAGCTAAGAAATATTATCCTAGTCTCGGAATGGATGTATCTGACATTCTTGAGAGGAGTAATCTTTATGAGCAGGAAGGAAAGTACCCTCATGCTTATTGTATTGATATGGATAGGTCGGGGGATGTTCGAAGTATGCAGAATATTCGAAACGATGAGAAATATATGGATACTATGCTTCATGAACTGGGGCATGCTGTTTATTGGAAATATATGGATTTTGATTTGCCAATTATTTTGAGAGATACTGCTCATACTTTTGTAACTGAGGCTGTTGCTATGATTTTTGGTCGGAAGGCGAAGAGCTTGGATTTTATTAATAATGTTTGTTCTAAGGAAGTTGATTCTAATTTGGGTGACGAAATTTCTAGAATTTTGAGACTTCGGCAAATTGTTTTTTCTCGATGGACTCAAGTTATGTTTAGGTTCGAAAGAGAACTTTATAAGAATCCTGAGCAGGATTTGGATGCACTTTGGTGGAGGCTTGTTAAAAAATATCAATTGATTGATTTTTCTCGAGAGAAGCCTGATTGGGCGAGTAAGATTCATATTGTTTCTTGTCCGGTTTATTATCATAATTATATGCTTGGTGAACTTTTGGCAAGTCAGTTACATAATTATATTATGAAGAATTTTGATTGTGGGGATTCTTATTTCGGGTGCAGTGAGGTTGGGGATTATTTTAAGGAGAAAATTTTTAGGCAGGGAATTAAGTATCGGTGGGATGAATTGGTTGAGAGAGCGACTGGAGAAAAATTGACTGCTAAGTATTTTGTTGATGAATTTGTATAATTTTTATTTTTATCGCCAACTTTCTTATCTGCTAAAAATAAAAAATTGTTGATTTTATCCAACTATGCTTCCTACTTCGATATCCCTATCTGGAGAAATTAAAGACAACTTTGTATGATCCTCGTTCGATGTCGCTAGTAGCATTCCTTGAGATTCGATACCTTTGAGTCTTCTCGGTTTTAAGTTTGTTAAAACTATTATCTTTTTCCCTTGAAGATCCTCATGAGAATAAAATCCTTTAATACCTGCGCAGATTGTTCTAACTTCGTTACCTAAATTAATTTCTAATTTGTAAAGCTTGTCTGCACCTTCTATATCTTCTATTGTTTGAATCTCTGCCACTCTTAATTCCATTTTTTCAAAATCCTCAAACTTAATTGTTGCTATGCCCTCCATAATTTTTCCTTGTTCCTCTTATTTATTAAGGTTTTGTTTTAGATATTATAGGATTGTAATATTATTTTCTTCAAGAAAACTATTAAGAGGTTTTAATACTAGTCGACCTTTGAAAAAAAGATAATCTTTAGGGTATTTTGAATGATCAACTTTTTTCGAAAGTTTGTAAGAAAAAGATTCTGTTGAGGTTCTTACACGAATTAACCTTCTCAACATTGAGGAAGTGGCCCAATCGGGGTATTTTGAGATCTCGTCGAATATTGTTAGTGCTGGCCAAATTTTTACAGATAGATTAAAGACTTTTTCTTCAGTGTCTGCGTCTTTTTCTTGGTCGATTAGTTCAAAAAAATTGTGACAGAGTTTGTCGAAAAATTCTTCGGTTAATTTTTTATCTAAAGCTCTTTCAAAATTGTTTGCTTCGTCAATGTCGTAATAGAGAGTCACAAGCCCTTTTTCACTTCGAAATAGATGATTAAAGAATCCGACTCCAATCCACTTTCTAAGTTCTGTTGATTCTCCTTCGTGCCAAGCTCTTGTGTCAAACAAAGAATATTCTCTTACTAGACCTTTTTTATGTGTCATTTCACACCCTTCATGAAGTTTGTATTTTTTTAAACAAAATTTCTGATTTTTTTATTTTGTCTTTTTTGAATATTTTTGAAATCTTCTCTGATGTTTCTGGGATAAATGAGAAAAGTATCTTTGCTGTTTCTCTGATTGATTCTACTAATTGGTATAGAACTTTTTTATCATGAGTTTCCCAGGGTTTTTTTGATTGAATGAATTCGTTGCAAATATCGATGAATGCAAATATTTCATTAAGGGCTTTATCAAGCTCATAATTATCTATGAGTCTTCCAATTTTCTTTAATTTTAATTGGTTTAGCAATGTTTTTGGTCCTTTTTCAATTCCGTATTTTTCTGCTAATGCGGATGTTCTGGAAACTAGATTACCTAATTTATTTGCGAGTTCATCGTTATGTCTTTGGACCAATGCTTTTTCGCTAAAATCTCCATCGTCACCCGTTGCGAAGGGAAATTGTCTTAGGCAAAAATATCTTACTGAATCTGCGCCGTATTTTTCTACAAGTGTTATTGGAGATATTGCGTTACCTAATGATTTTGAGATCTTTTGTCCGTTGAAGGATAAAAAGCCGTGATTGAAGATAGTCTTTGGTAATTCTATTCCTGCAGATTTTAGCATTGCTGGCCAGTATACTGTATGAAACCATGCGTTGTCTTTACCCAATAGGTGAACTGTAGGTTTACCCCAGAAATCTTCTAGTCCTTTTTTTCTTGTTGCAGTATAGTAATTGATTAATGCGTCGAACCAAACATAGGTCACGTGTTTTTTGTCTAGAGGAAATGGTATCCCCCAGTCAAAAGAAGTTCGTGTTATGCTTAGATCTTTTAGTCCTTCCTTTACCCTATTTATGATTTCGTTTCTTCGAGATTTTGGTAAAATAAATTCTGGATGTTTTTTGTAATAGTCTAAGAGAAATTTTTGATATTTAGATAATTTGAAGAAATATGTTTCTTCTTCTATTTTTTCTAGAGGTCGTTTATGGTGAGGACAAATTAAATCAGGACAATCTTTTTCAGTGTAATACGCTTCGCAACCCGTGCAATATAATCCACTATAATTTCCTAGATAGATGTCACCTTTTGCTTCGCATTTTTTTATAAACTCTGCTACAACTTTTTGATGATCTTTATCCGTTGTCCTTACGAATCTATTGTAATTTATGTTCAGAGATTTCCATGCTTCCTTAAATTTCTTTGATACTTCATCTACAAATTCTTGAGGATCTTTTTTGGCTTCTTTTGCAGCATCTTCAACTTTCTTTCCATGTTCGTCGGTTCCGGTGACAAATAATACCTCATTACCTTTCAGCTTATTCCATCTAGCTAAAACGTCCGCTACGATTTTTTGATATGCATGACCTATGTGGGGTTCAGCATTTACATAGTCTATTGCTGTCGTTATGTAAAATTTTTGTTTCATATTCTATTGAGATTAAGTTGGTATAAAAGTTTAACGAAATGAAGATTAAAGAGTGTAAACAAGGCTAAAAGAAGAATTTTTATAGGACATTTGCGATGATTTCGAATGGTGAGAAAGGGGAGTGTGGTTAGAGTTGATCATCCGATTGTTCAGAAGAAGATTAACAAGAGCTTAGACTTGAGTGTTCGAGAAGGTTCGCTTAATTCTATGTCTTCGGGATTTGGACTATCATATCTTTCACCATTTGCCTTGGCTTTAAATGCTACCTCGAGTCAAGTTGGTATTTTGCATGCGATCATTAGTTTACTTCCTAGTATCGTTCAGGTGAAAGCTTCAGAGCTTATTAGAAAATTTCCTAGAAAAAAAATTACTCTGAAGAGTATTATGGCCCTGATTCTCCTTTGGATACCGATCATATTAACTGGAGTTTTATTTTATATGGGTGTTCCTCATATGATTTGGGTTTTGATTACACTCATTGGTCTGTTCTATGTTTTTGGTGCAATGGGTTCACCTGCATGGTTTTCTTGGATGGGTTCTTTAATTCCTGAAGAGAGGCGAGGGAAATATTTCGCTAAGAGAAATCGAATAGCAGGTTTCTCTGGTTTAATTGCTATGATTGTCGGTGCAATTATCTTAGATAGTATGAAAGGTGTAGGAGTTTCTAGGGGGAATGTTTTAGGTTATACCCTTTTAGGATTTGGAATCTTATTTGTTCTTGCTGCATTAACACGATTTGGTTCTTGGACACTCTTGGCTAAGCAATACGAACCTAGGTTAAAAGTAAGAAAAAAAGATGGTTTTTCGTTGTGGCAATTTTTAAAGATGGCTCCGTCTACCCCCTTTGGAAGATTCACATTATTTAGAGGTGTTTTTAGCATCGCGATAGGAATTGCTGGTCCGTTCTTTGCGGTCTACATGTTGAGAGATTTGGGATTCTCATATATGTGGTTTATGGGAGTTACAGTTTCTGGAATTGTGTTCCAACTTTTGTTTTTGCCGTTGCTGGGTAAGGCTTCAGATAGATTTGGAAATGTTAGAATTATGGGGATTTGTTCTGGATTAATTTTCCTTGCCCCACTTCTTTGGATTGCCTCTGCTTGGATAAGTTCTGATTTTGGTGTTAAGATTTATCTGTTGTTTGTACCGGCCATTACGAGTGGTTTTGCTTTTGCTGGCTACAATCTCGCGACGAATAATTATGTTTATGATGCGGTTAGTGTTCAGAAGAGAGGTTTTGGGGTTTCTTACATGAATCTTCTTGTCGGAGTTGGAACTTTTATAGGGGCTGGTATTGGTTCGCTAATTGCTTTAGTTGGAGTTCCCTTTATGAACACCATGTTATTTATCTTCTTGATTTCTGGAATTGGTAGGTTTTTTGTTGTAGTATTTGGTATCAAATATTTAAGAGAAGTTCGGCATGTTAAAAAATTCTCCTCGCACTATTTTATTCGGGAGTTCAGACCTATGCAAGGTATTGTTCGAGAGGTCCACTATTTGGGGCATCTTGTAAAGAAGGTAGAACATTATATTTAAATATAGGGGATTAGTTTTATAGAGATGTTTAATAAAAAGTGTCCGGGGTGTGCGAAGAATATTAAGAAAGATTTTAATTATTGTCCTCACTGTGGGGCTTCGTTTAAAGCTGGTGCGGAAAAAGATAATTTTGGGATGTTAGGTCGAGATGATTCTGGTAGAGAGATTCAACAAGAATTAAGGTTGCCATTTGGAATGGGTAAAATTGTTAATTCACTGGTCAAGCAGCTAGAGCAGGAAATGAATGGGAAAATGTCGTCGGATGGATCAAAAGGATTTAAAATTAAGATTGCAATGGGTCAACCACAAATGAAACAAGTTGTTCGGAGAGAGCCTATGAAGATTGAATCTGTTCCAGAAGTTTCTGAAAAAGAAATTGAAAGACGGGCAGGTTTGCCCACGGTTGAAGTTGAATCAAAGATTAGGCGACTTGCAGATAGGATTATTTATGAGATTGATGCACCGGGAGTTCAGGGGAAGAAAGATGTTGTTGTGGTAAAATTAGCGTCGGGGTTAGAGATTAAGGGATATTCTAATGATACATGTTATGTTAAGTTTATTCCGCTGACAATTGAGATTATGGGGTACCATGTTGAGAATGGGAAGATTTTTGTCGAGTTGAGAGCTTAGGTTAGTTTTATAAATTGAAATTTCGGTTAATTATTACGAGCCCGTAGCGCAGCCAGGTAGCGCACTCGCTCTGATAAGGCGGGGGTCCTGAGTTCAAATCTCAGCGGGCTCATTTGAAAACAGAATCTCCCTTCGGGCGTCGGATTAAAAATCCTCACTTGGGTCGTTGCTTTCGCACTTAGAGGTCCTGAGTTCAATACCCTACCCAATTATAAAAAAATAGGGCGGGGCACACTATACCCACTTCGCAGATTTTATCTGCTCGGGGGCAGGCACATCACAGCGGGCTCACTTTGGTAAAGTTTTAAAAGGGAAATTTTGATAAGTATAATATGGGAATTGCAAAATATTTGAGAGAAGCTTGGAAGAAACCGGATGTTAAGGTACTTAGGGCGCGAATGATTGAGTGGCGAAAAGCTGGATTGATTACTCGAGTTGAAAAACCTCTAAGGCTTGATAGGGCTAGAGCTTTGGGATATAAGGCTAAGAAGGGTGTTACCGTCGTGAGAGTTAAGTTGAAGCGTGGAGGACATAAGAGAACTCGACCGAACAAAGCACGTAGAACAAAGAGATTACATATAAGGAAAAATTTGAAGATGAATTATAAGGAAATTGCGGAGCAGAAAGTAGCTCGAAAGTTTAGTAATATGGAAGTTTTGAATTCTTATCAAATAGGAAAAGATGGGATGAATTATTTTTTCGAGGTTATTTTAGTTGACCGTGTTGCTCCAGAAATTAAGAGTGATAAGCAGTTAGGTTCTTTTGTTAGGGCTCCTAAGAGAAGGGCTTTGAGGGGAATTAGTTCGGCTGGGAGAAAGGCTCGTGGTTTGAGAAATAGTTCTGTTAAGGCACCAAAGGTTAGACCTTCGTTAAGGGCGAATAGAGGACGAGGAAATTAGATGGTTAAAAAAGTGAAAAGGTTATATCGGGCTAGCGAAAAGGATTCGATGATTGGAGGAGTTTGTGCAGGGATTGCTGATTATTTTAATGTTGATCCGACGCTGGTTAGGTTGTTTTGGGTTCTATTTATTTTTGGATGGGGAACAGGGATTTTGGCTTATTTGATTGCTTGGATAATTATTCCTCGGAAATAGGTATCAGAAAATAATTATAATTTTTGGTCAAGCCATTCTTTTATTTTCGCTTCTGGTTGTGCACCTACAAACTCATCTACGACTTCTCCGTTTTTGAAGAGTTTTACTGACGGGATTGACATTACTCCAAACTTGCTTGCTTGTTCTTGATTGCTATCTGTCTCGGCTTTTGCTAAAATAAATTTATCCCCGTATTCTGCTGCAAGTTTCTCTAGAGTTGGTTTCAATATCATGCATGGTCCGCACCAACTTGCCCAAAAATCTACTAGGACAGGGATTGTTTTTGATTTCTCTATTACTTCTGTTTCAAAATTTAAATCGGTTACTTCTATTTCCATAATGTGATTAGGATTGGTTTTTTTATAAATGTTTTGGAGTTGTATGAACAGTAAGATTAAATAGGTTTATTGCTTTAGAGGGTTATGGATTATTTGAAATTGTGTAACATTTATCATGCGTTGGAATCAACGACGAAGGGACTGGAGAAGACAGAGATACTAGCAGAGTTTTTAGGTGATATTCGTAATGATCCTAAGTTAATCTATCTGTTGCAGGGAAATATTTTTGCGGATTATGACCATAGAGAACTCGGGATCTCGCATCAATTAGTGATTAAAACCATTGGAAAAGTTGGAGGAATTCCTGAAGCGGATGTTGTTGATGCATTTAAGGAACTTGGAGATTTGGGTAAGGTTGCGGAGTCTTTGTTGGGGAATAAGAAGAAGCAAACGGCTTTGTTTTCTAATAAATTAAGTATCGAGAAGGTTATGACAAATTTGCAAAGGTTGCCCTCGCTGGAGGGGAAGGGAACTGTTGAGATTAAGATTGGTTTAATTGTTGAGTTGTTGCATTCAGCTACTCCGATGGAAGCGAAATATATTGTACGAACAGTTCTTAGTGATTTAAAGATTGGAGTGGGATCTGGAATTTTGAGGGATGCAATTGTTATGCATTGTTTCAAGCCGAAAGATATCCAAGATAAAAAAATGTATGCCGTCTCTGTTCAGGAGGCGTATGATAAATCTACAGATTTTGCAGAGGTTTTTACTAAGGCGTGTAGTAATGAATTAGAAAAAATTAAATTGAAGCCTGGGAAACCTGTGAAGGTAATGTTATTTCCAAAGGCAAAAAATATCGAGGATGCATTCCGAATTGTTGGAAAACCTGCAGCGTTTGAATATAAGTATGATGGATTTAGGGTTATGATTAATAAAGAAGAAAACGGTCAAATCAAAATTTTTACTCGGCGACTTGAAGAAATTACAACACAGTTTCCTGATATTGTGGAGTATATCGAGAGTCATGTAAAAGGTAAGAGTTTTATCTTAGATGCTGAAGCTGTAGGATTTGATGCAAAAACTAAAAAGTATACTGATTTTCAGGCAATTAGTCAGAGAATTCGTAGGAAACATGACATTAATGAAATAATGGAGAAGCTACCTATTGAGTTGGCAGTTTTTGATATTATCTATCATGATGGAAATAACTTAATTGAGATGCCTTTTGGCAAGAGACGAAAATTGATTGAGAAGATTGTCAGAGAAGAGGAGTTTAAAATTGTTTTAGCAAAACAGATTATCACCGACGACACTAAGGTCGTTGAAAACTTTTATGGGAATGCACTTGGAGAGAATCAGGAAGGATTAATGGGGAAAAATTTGTCTGCACCGTATAAGCCTGGGGCTCGAGTTGGTTATGCAGTTAAGTTGAAACCAGAAGATAAAGATCTTGATTTGGTAATTACGGGTGCAGAGTGGGGAACTGGAAAGCGTGCTGGATGGTTAACTTCGTTTAATGTTGCATGTAGGGAGGATGGTGAACTTTTGCAAGTTGGGAAAGTGTCTACAGGGTTGAAGGAAAAGCCGGAGGAAGGTTTGAGTTTTGGTAAGATGACGAAAATATTAAAAAAGTTGGCTGTTGAGGAACATGGTAGAAAAATTGTTGTTAAGCCGGAGATTATCGTGGCTGTTCAGTATCAAAATGTTCAAAAGTCACCGAGTTATTCTAGCGGTTATGCTTTAAGATTCCCAAGGATTGTTAGAATGAGGGAAGATAGGGATGTTGGAGATATTGCGACAATTGGAGAAATTAAGGAAGAAGTTGGAGATAAAAAATAGTCTAAAATTTCTCGACGATTAGATCAAAGCCTTTATAAAGGAAAATTTTCATATTATTATAGGATGGTAACAAAAAAATCTAGTTCTAAGAAAGATACTTCTTTGAAAATTCAAAATATTGTTGCTACAACTTCGCTTTGCGAGGATGTTTCGTTAACAAAACTTGCGAGAACGCAGCCGAATACTGAGTATAATCCAGATACCTTTCCAGGACTTGTTTTGAGAGTTAAAAAACCGAAGTCTGCGGTTTTGGTTTTCAGTTCTGGTAATCTTGTTTGTACAGGAACTAAGTCTGTTGCACAGGTACGGGATGTTGTTCAGCAGGTTATCAAACAATTAAAGAAAGTTAACGTATATGTTAAAATCAAACCTAAGATTACCGTTCAGAATATTGTCGCTTCTGGTGCAATTAATTTGAATTTAAATTTGAATACCCTTGCCCTTGAATTAGAGAACACCGAATATGAGCCTGAACAGTTTCCAGGAATGGTGTATAAATTAGAAGATCCAACTGCTACTTTTTTGCTTTTCTCGAATGGAAAATTAGTCTGTACAGGGACAAAGAATAAAGCTCAATTAGACGAATCTATAATTCAATTGAATAGGAATGTGCGAGCAGCCTTAAAGCGAATTAAGGAGATACAAAAGAAACAGACCGAAGATGACTTTTAGTATATCTTGAATGCCAATAGTCTTTAAATATTGATGTTATGTGTTTTTGTATATGAATGATGAAATTTTAATCTTGGCGGATCCTCAAAGCAAGGTTTGGAATTTTGCAAGAAGTATTTATGGAAGATTAAATTCTGATCCTAATCGGTTAGTGAAATATCGTCTTGGAATAGTTAATATAATCAAATTTAATGATGGAGAAATTTTTGTTAAGATTGAGGAGAGCGTCAGGAATATGGTTTGTTTCTTCGTGCATGATTCATCCATGAGTCCTCAAGATTGGGCAATGTCTTTGGTCGAGATTAATGATGCTTTGATTAGGAGTTCTGCTAGAGAGATTTACAATGTTCTCCCTTATATGAGATATTCTAGGCAGGATCGAATGACAGATCCACGGACACCGGTTACCTCTGGCGTGTTGGCTAGAATGATCGGAATGGTTGCTAATGGGGTTATAACTACAGATTTACATAATCCTGCTATTACGGGATCCTATAGCCTTCCTTTCGATAATTTGCGGGCGTATTCGACGATTATAAGTTATCTTCGACATAAATATCCTGATTTTTTAGAAAACTTAGTCATTGTTGCACCGGATGTTGGAAGTGCTGAAATGGCTAAATCTTATGCGAAGAGACTTGGGGCGGGTGTTGCCATTGTTGATAAGTCTCGTGAAAAGGCAGGTGTTGTAGGGAAAATGACTGTAATTGGAGATGTCTCTGGAAAAAATGTGATTGTTGTTGATGATATGATTGATACGGCGGGGACACTTTGCAAGGCTGCGGAAACGTTGAAGGAGGGCGGTGCGTTGAAAATTTGGGCATGTGCTACTCACGGGCTTTTTAGTAATAATGCCGTCGAGAGATTGAATGCTTCGTATTTTGAAAAAGTTATAGTGACGGATTCTATCCCGCAAGAAAGTTTGGGGAATATTGAAGTTGTATCTTTGATGGACTTGTTTGCAGAAACGATTAATAGAATTTCTCATGGACGTTCTGTGAGTGAGTTGTTTAAGTGATGTTTTTAAAGATTGTTTTCTTGATCTAATTATGGTACATTTTAGAGAATATATTACTGCATCGGGCTTACGTGTGTTTGGTGGGAAGAATGCAGAGAATAATGATGAATTAGTTTTTGCGGCGAATGCAAAAGATTTTTTGCTTCACACATCGGAGCCAGGAAGTCCTTTCGTAAATATTAAGGAAAATCCTTCGAAGCAAGATATTAAAGAAGCCGCAGTTTTTTGTGTTAAGTATTCTCAAGATTGGAGGGGAAATAAACGAGATGTTGTTGTTAATATGTTTAAAAGAAGTGATATGAATAAGCCTGTGAGGATGAAGGTTGGGAGTTGGGAAGTTAAAAGGCAAAAGAAGGTTAAGGTTAAGGCGGTTGATATCTTGAAATTTGAGAAGATGCTTAGGGAAGAAGATAAAAATTAATTTTAAAGATGGTTTCGTAAATTATTACATTGAACTTTTTATTTTGTCTATTGGAGAAAATTTATAAGCTTTAAAGTTTTGTTGAAGGTATGGGAATATATCCTAAATGTGATCTATGTAAAAAGGAACTTGAAGATTATGGAGCATTGTTATTTTCGCCTCCTGATGAAAAAGGAAGAACTTTAAAGAACCATATTTGTAGAGATTGTTATGATAAATTAAAAAATGAATATAAATTATGAAACAAATTAAAAAATTACAAATAGGAAAGAATGGACTTAGTGAAGTATTTGTCGAGCAAGTACGGAAAGTTTTTGAAAAGGAGAAAGTTGTAAAAGTTTCTATGTTAAAGTCGGCTTGTCGAGATAAGAAGGATGCGGAGAAGATGGCTCAAGATCTAATTAGTTCTTTAGGGAAAAAGTTTGATTATAAGTTGGTTGGTTATGTGATTACAGTTATTAAGTTTCGGAAAGTGCAACAGTAGATTTATAAATGCAAATTTCCCAGCTTAATTAGGTTAATGAGCTTCGGCTTATCTATCTCTGAAAAGAGAGCCCAAATAAAATGATAACCACAAGGGTCACGAGAACCCTTTTCAAATAATTTCAAAATACGAAAATGGCAAAAACAATTTATGCAAAAGACCCTGTGAAGTTTATTCCTGCTTTAGCTGATGCTCTAAAAGGTATTGACGGATTTGATGTTCCTGAATGGGCTACTTTTGTTAAATCTGGAGTTTCACGTGAAAGGCCTCCTATTAGTGATGATTTCTGGTATACTCGGGCAGCTTCTATTTTGAGACAGCTATATATTAAAGGTATTGTGGGTGTTGGTAAATTAAGAACGCGTTATGGTTCAAGGAAAGATAGGGGTGGAATAAAGAGTAAGTTTAAGAAATCTGGTGGAAAAATTATCCGTGTTATTTTGCAGCAGGCGGAAGCGGCAGGTTTGGTCGAGAAGGTTTTGAGAATGCAACATGGTCGGAGATTGACTGCTAAAGGTAGAGAGTTATTGGATTCTATTGAAGTTGAGGAAAAGGAAGGGTTGAATTTTGATAGTGTGATTATTAGTCCGAAGGAAATTGTTCAGGAAGAGATATCTGAATCTGTTAATGAGGTCGAAGATAATGTGGAGGATATAAACAATGGTGAGTAGAAAAGCGAAAGCGCAAAGTAGTAAGAAGAGACACCTTGATAGGGTTAAGAGACAGACTAAGTGGGCACCGTTTTGGACAGTTTTGAAAAAGTTTGGCAAGGGTAAGAAGATTCATCCTTCAAGTATTACACATGTTAAGCGAAGTTGGTATAGGAGTAAATTAAAAATTAAACCAAGGACTACTAAGAAAAAACATCTAGGATAATGGCTGAAGAAAAAAATATTAAAGCGGAAGGAAAAGTTAAGGAACCTAAAAAACTTGAAGAATTCAAAAATAGCGAGGAGAATAAGAAAATTATCGCTGGAACTAATGGGGAAAATGAAAAGAAAGAGAAATCTGAACCTGCAGTTGAGCAGAGTAAAAATCCTAAAGCTAAGAAAAAAGAAGAAACTCCAAAGGTTGAACTTGAGAGAGAATATGTTGTTCCATTGAAGAAAGGTTCATTGAAGGTTCCTAGATATAGGAGGGCTGGTAAGGCTGTTAAGGTTTTGAAGGAATTTTTAGCTAGGCATATGAGAGTTGAAAATAGAGATTTGAGAAAGGTTAAGATTGATACTTATTTGAATAACGAGTTGTGGTTTAGGGGAATTAAAAAACCTGCAAATAAGATTAAAGTTAAGGCTGTAAAAAAGGAAGGTATTGTTTATGTGGAATTGGCTGATGTTCCTGAAGCTGTTAAGTTTGCGAAGGCGTGGGACGAAAAGAGAAATGCTGTTGATGAAAAGGTAAAAGTTAAAACTCCTAAAGTTGCACCTGAAGCTAAGAAGACTGAAGAAGAAAAAGTTGAAGAGAAAGAAGATGTTAAAGCTGGTGCGGAATTAGATGCTAAGGTTGAGAAGGCAATGGCTAAGACTCAGAAGCATACTGCGCAAGGGAAGCATGCTAAGAAATCAATGCCTGTGAGAAAGGCTTTGAAGAAGTAAGTTTTTTAAGATTATCAATTTCTGTATACAATCACAATATCTTCATCTGTTCCTTCTACCTTTCTTGCTCTATCAAAGATATTTCTTGGGACAGGTAGAAATTTTTGTGTATCACTTAATCCATGGTTGTGAATATAAACATTTTGTTCATCATAACCAACAATTGGAACAAAATGTCCTTGATAGCCCTTTTCTTCTCTCGCTTTTACAATATTCCAATCCAAAAGAATAATTGGAACACTATTTTTTTTTACAAATCCTAAGAGTTCTTCTAATGATTGAGTTCTCTCTTGAATATTTACCCCTACTGATTTTGCATCTTTTACCCATTCTTTTGATTGCTCCAAATCCATGTCGCTATATTTTTGATAAAATTCGTGTTTCAGATTTTCTTCGTTAAATAAAATGTGTTTTGAATAAAAATCTGTTTTAAAACCTGAAGATGCAGCCGCAGTTGCTATTTGGATTGTAGAAATTCCTTTTCCTTCTTTTATCCGAGTTCTTGCTTCTAAAACATCTACCCTTTCATTTTTTCCGAAATAGGCAAGAACCATCTTTAATGCGATTGGTCCGCAATTTAGAGGACTTGTTTGTTTAAAAAAAGGAACTTCTAATTTCATAATAAAAATAAAAAACCTGTTCTTATAAATTTATCGTGGAAATTTATCGTGGACGCATTATCAATTAAGCCTCCTCTGAAAAGTAATTTATAACCGTTCTAACGTCACTTAAAAATTTAAAAAGTCTTCTTGACGCTCTTTAATTATGGAAGATATAACAGACTTGCTTAACTTCAGTTTGATAAATATAGATAAACCTGCGGGGCCTACATCGTATTCAATTTCGGAGTTTGTTCGACGAGTGTTGGGGTTAAAGAAGACGTCGCACATGGGAACGCTTGATCCAAAGGTAACAGGGGTTTTACCTATTACTCTTGGACGGGCCTGTAAGTTGGCAGGATATTTTATTAAGCATGACAAAAGTTACGTTGGGATTTTACATACACATAAGGAACAGAGTATTATAGAATTGCAAAAGTTGATTGATAAGAATTTTGTTGGGAAGATTTTGCAGACGCCTCCGCATAGGTCTGCTGTTAAAAGAGCCGAACGAGAAAGAGAGGTTTATAGTTGGAAGTTGTTGGAGGATTCTGAAAATGGTAGGGATTTTTTGTTTGAATGCAAGGTTGAGGGAGGAACTTATATTAGGAAATTGTGCTCGGACTTAGGTGAGATTGTTGGAGGTGCGCATATGGGAGAGTTGCGTCGGACTGCGGCAGGAATTTTTAATGAGGATAAGATCTATAGTCTTGACGAATTGGAGGTAGCAGTAGATGAGTGGGGAAAAGGTAGTGATAGGAAACTGAGAGAGATGATTATATCTGCTGAAGATGCGATTAAGAAAGTTTTACCTGTTGTTCAGGTTGAAAAGCGAGTAATCAAATCGTTATGGACTGGAAAGCCGTTGTTTTTGGGAGATGTTATTGAAGTTCCTAATTTTAAAAAGGGGGAGATTTTTGCGGCTTTTTGTGGAAAAAGATTTATTGGAGTTTATGAGAGGAGTAACAAAGTTCCTAGGAGTATTCAAACGACAAAAGAGATTTTCGGGCGGAGCGAATTTGTTTATAACTAATATATGTTTTAAAACATAGATTTATTTTTAAGTAGAGTTTTCTTGTTTTCGGTATGGATAAGAGTAAAGAGGAGCAAAAGGGCGGAGCGATTAACCAGGACGAGTTTTTAATAGACGCTAAAGAGTTTTTTGAAATGAATCGGAAGGTGATTGGTAAGGTTGCCAAGGCTGGGGAGAAGATTGTGCATGTTGATTTTGATGATTTTTCGGCTCATTCGCCAATGTTGGCAGAGCAATTAATTGATAGACCTGAGGAAACGATTCAGTTGTTAGAGATTGCTCTGGAGGAACTCACGTGGGCACCGAATGATGCAAGGGTAAGATTTATGAGTATTTCTCCGATGCAGGAAATTTTTATTAGAAATATTCGGGCGAAGCATTTGGGGAAGATGATTAGTATTGATGGGATTGTTCGACAGGCTTCGGAGGTTCGACCACAAGTTACGAACGCAAAGTTTGAGTGTCCTAGTTGTGGGACTATTATTTCTGTTTTGCAGATTGATAAAAAGTTTAAGGAGCCGAGTCGATGTTCGTGTGGTCGGCGAGGAGGATTTAAAGAAATTAATAAGGATATGGTTGATGCACAGGTTTTGACTATTGAAGAAGCATCGGATAATTTGAGTGGAGGTGAGCAACCTAAGAGAATGGTGATCTTTTTGAAAGAGGATTTGGTTGATCCGAAGATGGAGATTAGAACAACTCCTGGAAGTCGTATTAGAATTATAGGAGTCTTGAAAGAGATTGCTATTTCGTCATCGTCTGGAGCGATGCTTACTCGATTTGATTTGGCGATTGAAGCGAACAGCATTATTCCTTTAGAGGAGAGTTTTGAAGATATTGATATTAGTGAGGAGGACGAGCAAGCAATTAGGGAGATATCGATGGATCCTGATTTGATGAACAAGATGGCGGAAAGTATTGCGCCTTCTATTTGGGGACACAGCGAAGTTAAAAAAGCTCTTGCATTACAGTTGTTTGGGGGAGTTAAGAAGCAGAGGAGCGATGGGACTCCGATGAGGGGGGATGTTCATGTTTTGTTGGTTGGTGATCCAGGTGTTGCTAAATCGGTTATGTTAAGTTTTATTTCAAGTGTTGCTCCTAAGGCAAGATATGTTTCTGGGAAGTCGGCAACAGGTGTTGGACTTACGGCAGCGGTTGTCAAGGATGAATTCTTGAAGGGTTGGAGTTTGGAGGCAGGGGCGATGGTTTTAGCTAATAAGGGTTTGGTTTGTATTGATGAGTTTGATAAGATGAATGA